>NZ_MCHF01000027.1:0-69856 GCF_001707455.1 Dehalobacter sp. TeCB1
CTGCCGTTTAGGCAGCATTTTTTAAAAATAAAATTCTGCTAGCGCTTCCAACTTCTCTGTAACAATTGGAAATTCTAACGGAATGATATCGTGGAAAAATTCCGGCACAGTAGTGTGAGAAACAACATTTTATCAAAGCCTGGACGCTTCAGGCTTGTACCGCTACGCCCACAATCGCTATATAGTTCGACAAGCTCATAATTATCACTCTCGCCAAACTCACGCTGAAAATAACTCATTTGATTTTCAAATGAGCTTAACTGTTCCTTGTCCTTTGTGCTTACCCGACAGTAACCACATATTTTTTCTCTTGCCATTTTCACCGCTCCTTTATCTAAGCAGGGCAGAGTTGCACATATCTACAAAATGCCGTAATTTGCTCTTGCTCTTTACCTCTAAAGCAATCTCGCCATACTGCGTATTGCTTTTTAGTACAAAATACAGATGATTTTTCGTCTTGTTTTTCGTTTCGGACTGATTTCTCTTTTTGCCGACTACTGCCCCCGCTACCAATCCCGCAGGACCGAGCAACGCACCGCCGACAGCCGCCGCACCGACACCGCCTTTTGTTGTGCCTTTCGTGATACTGCTGATAATCTCTTTTTCAGACCTTGAAGAAATAGCGATAATCTGCTCTTTTGTTATGCTCAATATATCGTTGCCGTTCTTTGCTCTGAAAGCAATTCCATCATTAGACAGGTCTATAAACACCTTTGCGTTTTCGTTTGCGGGAAGTCCGTACCAATGAGTACCCGCTAATTCAGCAAAAATACCTCGCTCGGTCATTTCCTGTTTAGCTTTGGAAGCGGCTTTTTTCTTTATGTAAACCAGAGCCACCACACACGCAACTACGAGAATGGGAAATATTATTGCTCCAATATTGCCAAATAAATCTTGTAACATCTTTCTGCACTCCTTTTATACTTTGATATTGTTATTCGGTACTAAGCTAAAGCGTGTGCTTTAGCTTTATTTTTTGCTGATATTATTTCTCTGCTGTTTTTATTCTTGACTTCCATTCATCATCAACCATAAAAATCAGTCGAGATTTTTTCTTTGCCAGTTTTGCCTCCTTTTTCATCTGCCTCCTTTTCTTCCGCAATTCTGGAGAGAAAAAGGGACAGCGCCTGTGTGGGTTGGCTTCTGCAATCCGCAACAACCTTTCGTTTATCTTTGCAATTTCAATTTCATTTTCCGTCTTAGCACTTACCGTAGGACATAATGGTTTTTCAATCTGGTACAGAGGATGAGGGGTCAATGTGCTTGAATCTTGTTTGTTTTTCTCCATTTTCAATCTCCTTTTCTTTTCGTTCGTTGATTGCCTTATATAGCGTACCCTGTGAAATATTGCAGACTTCACAGATTTCTGAAACGCTCATAGCCTTTGCGTCATGGAGTTTTAAGGCTTTTTCGATTGTTTTTTTATCTATCGGCGGTCTGCCGCCTTTGCGCCCCCTTGCCCTTGCCGCCGTTAAACCCTCATTTGTGCGCTGCACCGTTAAATCACGCTCAAACTGGCAGAGAGCAGAAAGGACTGTAACCAGTAGCTTGCCTGTCGGTGTGCTTATATCTATATTTTCTTTTAGGCTAACTAACGTAACGCCCCGCTCATTAAATAACTCCACTAAAGATAATAGGTCTTTTGTGGAACGTCCTAACCTTGACAGGCTTTCTATAACAACGGTGTCGCCCTCACGCATTTTGTCTATTAGCCTGTCTAATTCTGGGCGGCTTTGTTTCGTGCCTGTCATTTTTTCTTGGAGGATTTCATCAACGCCATATTTGCTTAGAGCATCTAATTGACGGTCTAAACTTTGTGCGTCGGTGCTGACCCTCGCATATCCAAACTTCATTTTTCATCACCCCCCTTTTTCAAATATACTCGGACAACAGCATTATAATATATTAACGTGTTTTTGTAAACCTTTATTTGCACTATAATTACAGTTGCAATAATGCTGTATGTCATACTTACGCAAAAATAAGTAGAATTATATAAATGGGAGGTGGTAAATATGTTTATCATACAAAAGCAAGAAACGACAAATAAGACGCTTCGTCTGCCAGATGACTTAATAGAACAGCTTGAGGAGATAGCTACATTTGAAAATATTTCATTCAATCAGCTTGTAGTGCAATGCTGTGAGTACGCTATAAATCATTTGCCGAGAAAAAACAATTCCATGAAAATAACAAGTACCGAGGATTTTAGACAAAAAAAGAAGCTGTATAGAACAGCTTTCTTAAAGCATATGGCGGAACATTCAAATGCAAGTCCTCAATCTGCGTCCCAAGCCTATACTGACGCTACCTTTGCCAGCCGCCCGCAACACTCCGAGCTAAATATAGACTTCTATAAACTGCTTAAAGGTGAGATTTCAATAGAGGACTATCAAAAGGCATTGACAATATATCTTGAAAAAATCGGTAGAAAGCGTCCTGCCCTTGATGTTCGCGGCTATGTCGATAGCTTTAAGAAATTGCAGGAGTTCTTTAAGCAAGCCGACTATATTTGAAATAGCCGAAAATTTTTAGTGCGCATCTTTGAAAATCCTCGAAATAAATCCCGCTATGCTGTGCGAGCGACCATCTATATCCATCTGTCGCATATATCGGGTACCCCACCCCCGCCATGCGGGTAACTGCTTCGTGTCGGTTATCGGCTCGGCGTGTATTGGTGTGTCATGCTTGTATTAGTAGATAGTTAATGCTATATAGGTATGCTGTCATGTTTTTATAATCGCTGTTGTATATCCATATACTAAAAAACGATGGTTTATTGTAATGTAGTTAATGCTCTATTTTCGGAAGGCTCTTTCGTATGGATTTATTACATTTACTTTTATATTTAACTATTTACATTTAACCACCGTTATTTATACTATTGCTATGACTTGTATATTATGTTCTATCTTCTATGTCTACCCCTCGGCGGTTTGTGGCGGCTGTGCGGCGTTATGCACCACGTTTATACACTTCCATATAAAATTACAAAACAACGTAGCATGGGCGTGTGCTACGTTGTTTTGTTTATATATAAGCCATTTTATTAAAAGACTGGAGGATTTGAAATGAAAAGACTATTAAGCGTACTACTTACCTTGACCCTGTTGTTTAGCATGGCAACGACAGCTTTCGCCGCTGAAGAACTATCCGAGCCAACAATATTTTCTGTCGGCTCTATGGAAGAACTGGAAACTGCTGTTGCCGCCGCTGTGGACGGTGATACAATAGAGGTAAAACAAAGAATTATTGTTACTGCCGCTATTAGCACCGATAAGCAAGTTACCATCACAAGAGCAAGCGAGTATTCAAGCGGCGCATTATTGGAATTGCGTGATAATGCTGTATTAGATGGATTTGCCTTTTTAGACAATGCAAGCGAGTTTAATACCATTGCTATAAACTTCTCGACCTTGACCCCCGCCGTTATTCAAAACTGCACCTTTAGCATGACAGGAGAGCAGGGGAGTAATTATATCAATATCAGCGGCAATATGGATATAAACAAGGCTGTTATTGAAAACTGCTCTTTCTCTGGGCGTATGGAGAGAGCCATAAAAATTATGTCGAATACGCAAGTAGAGATAAAAGGCTGTACATTGAATGGCGGTGGTATTAACAATAACGGTGAACTTATCGTAGACAATACCACTATTACAGGTGGCATAGGCGAATCTGGCGGCGGCATTCTAAACGGTGGCGTTCTTACTGTTTCCGATTGCCACATATACGGAAATACAGCGACTAATGATGGAGTGGGAACGGACATTCATTCTTATGGTACTTTGAGCATTACAGGCAGTATGACAGATGGCGAGGGCTTTTATGATGAAGCAACAGGGCAGAAGCTGACCTTGCCTATCTCTGAATACACCACTTTAGCAAAATTAGTGTATCTGACTGATGAAGCGGCGGCAGAAAGATTTAACCCGCCTGCACCTGACCCCGACCCTGTTCCAGATCCAGAGCCTAACCCGCAACCCAACCCACAGCCGGACGATAACGGCGATGATGACGATTATACGCCGCCGGTACATAGACCCTCCCGACCCACTACAACCACGACTGCGCCCGTTGTGCAGCCTACTGCAACGCCTGTGCGTGCTCTTGCCTGTGGCAATGCTGTACTTGATGTTTCTCGCTCCATTGCTCTGGACGGATATAGCGGCGGCAAAGCTGATGATTATTTGACAAGAGCGCAGTTGGCTACAATTATTTATCATCTGTTGGACGCTAATACTCTGGCTAAATATGATACAGCACAAAGCACCTTTACTGATGTTCCCGCCAATGCTTCATATAGCCGCCATGTGGCTACGGTTACAAAGGCGGGAATTATAGATGGTGTCGGAAACGGCTGTTATAACCCGAATGGACGGTTAACATGGGCACACGCTTTGACCGTTTTAACTCGCTTCGTCAAAAGTGAGAATTATACTCTGCAAAATATCAAATATGACGGTTGGGCGGTAAAGGCTGTGCAAACCGCCGTTGCCCACGACTGGATTAGAGATAGAGCGGATTTTAAGCCGACTGCCGCTATTACACTCGGCGAGTTCGTAGAGTTTTTTAACAGCATACTCGGCTTGTATCAGACTATATAAATAAAGGCGGCTATGCAGAATGTTTCCAAACTGTATAGCCGCTTTCTTTAATCTTCAATTTCATCTTCGCCTGTATAGACTATGACATCTGCACCCTCTGGAATCTTAGCAAGTTGTGCTTGTGTCGGCTCTTCAAAAAAGACGAAAAGTGTCTTTTCCTTGATTAGCTTCTTTTCAAGCTTTTTTACTCGCTGTAACAATACTTTACTCTGCATTGAAAAGTTCCTCCAATCTGTCCATTCTGGCTATAATCTCTCGACCGTCAACGTGTCGGGCAGTATAAGTAAATACGAGTTCTGCCGCCCGCAGTTTTGCGTTGGTGGTTGTGTTCGGGTCATTTAGAATAGACAATACCTTTCCCACAGCCATTTCTAAGTTACTCGACATTTTAGTCCATGCGGCATTGACAATCTTTGTTTTCATTTCCTGCAAAGCGAGTTGAAAATCCTCGTTTTCTAAATACTTATATCCAGTTGACCGATTGATATTTGCCACTCGGCAAGCCTGTGAAAGATTATCGGTCTTGGCATACTCGATTAGAAACGCCGATTGCTTTGTTGTTAGTCCCGCTATCTTCTCAATTTTATCGTTATCCATGTAAAACACCCCCTAAAATTATTCTTTGTTGGATTGTAATGGTCTGTACCTCTTTTTGCGTGTATCAAAATATTCTCGCTTTAGCAAAGTTAGAGGAAGGACGTTGGCTATCTGCTTGTATATCGGCGTTTTCTGTGTTATCAATGGTAATACTGGTGTCAGTATTATCAAACGCCGTAGCGGGTAAATCTCGTGGTTCTGCGTGTACAGTATCAACTGGTTTTGTATTACTTTCAGTATCGCTGTATATAGTTTCGTTTGATTTGCTATGACTTTGGTGTGGTTTTTTAGGGTCTTTTTCACCCCTCATGAAATCGAGCGTGGCTGTTATACTACCATCTGGCTGTATATCTGGCTCTTTAGGCTCGGCAGTTACATTGTAGCTATAATTGCTCAGCTTTTTTTCTGTGAAGTCCATATCGAAATATCTATCGAAAAACATATTTATTCACCCCTTTTCGCAGCACTGATAATGGATTCAAACCACGGATTTACTTCTTCCATACTGGGCAACCTCGGCTGTTTCAATTCGTGAAAATAGAAATCACCTGCTTTTTCTGCTTTATCCATGCCCACCCACTCGGACGCTTCACTGAGCATAGCAGTTCCAATCACGTCATTAACTGTCAGCGGGTTAATTTCACTCATCATCTTATCGAGTGCAGCTTCTTTATCCGCATAGAAGCGTTTTTCTGCCGCCGACTGTGCATTCTGTGTGGCGGTGTTGTAGTGGCTTTTTAACATTTCGCTAATTTTGGAGTCTTTGCTAATGTCGGGGTCATTAGCTAAAAACATAATCGCCCTTGCGCCTTTCTGCGTATTGATATATTCTGCAATTACCCGCTCCGCCAATACAGGCTGATTCTTGCACTCATTTACAAGGCGTGTTTTAATGAGCGTCTGCAAAAACTGTAAATCTGTATAGTCGGCGGCTGAATAGTTATGCTCAAAGTAAATATCTTTTGCCTGCTTGTATTCTTCCATCGCCTTGTCAAGTTTCTGGCGGTTCTCCATAACAGCTTTCAGACAAAAATCGTAATATTCCTTGTTAAGCTCCGCAGTCTGCTCTTTCAGCCATTTTGCTGTATACCCTTTATCCTCGGCAATCTGTTTCAACTCCGCAAGCATACGGCGATACGGCTTGTCCTCAATCAGCTTTTGAATTGAGGGGCGGTTGTTCTGACTGTCAATATACCTCTTCATTGCTCCAAAGTTACTCATTTTCTTCAATCTCCTTTATCAATTTTTTTAATTTGGTTGTGGTATCGGCAAACCGACCCTGTTTTAATTTACCGATTATAATTTTCATCTCAACGCCATTTTCCAGATTTTTGTCGCAGTTGCTATATAGGCGAAAGAGGTCATGCACAGTATTTATGAACCCCATTTCTATATCTGTTGGAATATCTTTGCGTTTTCCGCGCATGACCTCACCCTCTTAGTTGACTACAAGAGAAGTAGCCATTCCTTCTTCAACCATGTCTGTAAGCTTTTCCATGATTTTGTTGAGGTCTGCCGTTTCTCTAATATCACCGAACTTGTTATTCTGAACAGGCGTAATGTGTTGCAGATTAAGCAAGAAATCTCTTGCCGCCATATCCCTAAGCAGTTTCAAATCCTCGTCTTTAATTTCAACATCACTGTTGATTTTTCCAACGGAATCCAAATTGCCGCCGTTGATACCGATTGTGCCGTTGCCGCCGATTAGCTTTTCAAGATTGAAATCGAAATTTTCCATCTTGTTTGCAATATCAGCACCGAATGTATAACCGCTATCCCAACCGTCCATAGGATTTAGCATTGTAGCGTTACCCCAATCCGCAATACCCTGTATCATTGCAGTACCGCCATTCCATACATCACCCATTTTGTCAGTTATGTTCCAGTCATCGTATTGCCCTTTTCCTGCAAACATATCTCCTAAAGTGCTGTATGAATCTTTCCACTGGTCGCCTATGCTTTCAAACTCGCCGAGCGGGTCAAGTGCCTTGTTCAAGTCCTCAACCGATTTTCCTAAACCATCAATCCACCCACCGACTGTTCCCGACAGGTTAGAGCCGAAAACAAAATCAATAGCCTTTGCAATCGCCCACAAGATACCGAGAACGCCTTGACCGAGCCAAACGAACACTTGATAAATGCCGACTATTGCGCCCTTGACAACGCCGTATGCGCCCTTTACGATAGAGAATAGAACATTGTAGACGGTTACAAGTGCGCTCCATATAGCAAGTACCGCCCATAAAACAATCTGAACAATACCCTGCACAGCCATTATGACAAGCATACCCGCCCCGACACCTATAACGCCTACCGCCACAAGTGCACCGATCAGCACGTCATACAGTAGATAGGCGAGGAACAGGAAACCGCCTGCAATACCGCCGACTATTTCCCCCGCCGTTACTCCCGCTTGCAATAAAGCGTAAATCAGAACACCTACAAGAGCAACGACAAGCAAAATCGGCCACGCAGCAATGCCCCAAGCTATGGCAGCTTGTATGGCGGCGTATGTAGCTACGACACCAAGCGTTATAAATGCCGCCTGTAAAATATGTGAGCTGTTTTCAAGACCGTTAAACCAACTGATTAAATCACCTATCCAGTCGATAAGCTGAATAATGCCATCTACAACGAATGTAATTCCTGTTGCGAGTGTTTCTAAAAACTTCGTACCCGAAGCCGATTCCAACCACCCGACCAGTTGCCACGCCTTATCATTTATTCGGGCAAGTGCGCCATCACCCGCCGACAGCATTTTAAGAAACCTGTCCCAAATGTTACCGACCATTGTCATAGCCTGTCCAAACTGTTTAGGCGAATCTTCAAAAGTGCTGTCAATGTAACCGCCCATTTCTTGAAAAGCGGCGATAATGCGCCCTGTGGTTAGTTCACCCTCTGCGCCGAGTTGCTTCAAATCTCCTATTGTAGTATTCAAGAACCTGTCAGACAGTACGCCCCTGTCAGCAAGAGCAGTCAGACCCCTTGAAAGTACATCAGTTAATCCAGGTGCATTTTCTCTAATAGAGCGGAGTTCATCACCCTGTAATGCACCCGAAGCAAGAGCTTGTGATAACTGCATGAGTGCATTTCTGGATTCCTGCGCCGACGAACCGCCCAAGAAAGACGATTTATTCAGCAGTTCCGCAAGTCTGATAGCCTGTGCGCCGTTACCGTCCGTTGCTCCTGTTGCTAAAACACGAGCGGCGAGATTAGCCGTACTGTCCAAGTCGGAACGTGAGTTCATAGCCGCTATATACGAAGCGTCAAACAACTGTTGCGGCGTTGCGCCTGTCTTATCGTATGTAGCAAGCCGATACTGAATAGCGTTTAAGCTGTCGGGCGTTTCCATAATCCCTGTCAATGCGTTTGCCGCATTTTTCAGCAGATACACCCCTGCGGCTAAGTTGGCGAGATTAAAGCCATGTGAGCCAATGCGTGACATATTGCTGTTAATCTGCCCTGTGGACTTTGACAGATTACCCGCCATTTTATCCGCTCTGTCTAAGTTGTTCTGCATCTTGATAAGCTGATTATTTGCTCTCTGAATATCCTTTTGCGCCGCTTGATATGCCTTGCTCTGGACACCCTTATTAGATTGCCTGTCCAAGTTCTGCATAACCCGCAACGTGCTGTCCATTGACTTCATCACCGAGCGGAGAACAGGGGACATTCTATCCTGTAAGCTGATAGAGTTTTTAATATTTGCCATTTGTTACACCTGCCTTTCGCTAATATCTACCACCGAGGGGTGGCGGGGAGCAGGGGAAGAAGTCTTTTTAATAGCTTCTGAAAAACTCTGCTCTTTTTGCCGCTTGCGATATTCAACCATATATTTCTGCATATATTCTCTATGCCGCTGTTTCTTTAGTTCCTCTGGAACTTTCGGTCTTGCCATTTAACTCGCCCCCTTTGTCTAAACTTTCTGATAATTCACTCGCCACATTTCCCGAATGTGAGCGTAGAGAATACTCATTTCACTTGCTATAATCGCTATCCACATTTTCACAGTGCCGATTAACAGTAGAAACGGTAATCGAGCGAAAATAATGATGTGGAATGCGATTGCGCTAAGCGCAACGATAATAGCGACTAAAACTGTTTTAATAATTTTCATGTCGGTTTTTCCTTTCTTTATCGAGTTTTTAATCGAGTGCTTATGCGTATGAAGCTATGTGTGTATTGAGCATATATAATATTACATTACACTTCGTTTGCTATTTCAGAGAGCCTAAAAAGCACCGCCGTTACTGGCTTTTCCGCACCTTGCCCCTGAATGAAAAACGTACAATTTTGCTCATTACACATGGCGTAAAATTGTACTCTGTTCTTCGATATATGAGGTTACTTGTGCTATCCGTTCGGGAGTTGATAGATGGGTCTTGCTAAAGGTGGTATCAGCATTTCGCTTCCGCAGGTTCTTCAAAATCTTTTCGGCACAGCTACTTGCTCCGTAACCCTGTATCATGATGTGAATATGCGGGTCTGTTTGGTGGGGAGCAGGAACAACGACATTTTTACCTGTTTCTGGATTCCATGTCAGCCTACTATCAGCACAAATAAACTGTTTTTTGCCGCCTTGGTTTTTAGGCTTGTCATAACCCATCTTGCCGATATAATTAGTGTTCGTAACTGATACGCCGAGAATAAAACTGATTTCTTCTTCCTGCTTATTCTTCAACCGCACACATACTGCCCGAAGTCTGTTTAGCTCTTTTTCAACATCGCATACGCTCTGAAACTTGCGTTCATCACATATAAGATAAGCTGTGTTTACTTTGCTACGCATTACGACCACCCGCCTGTCTGATTTCTATTGCTTTTTGAATAAAGGCGGCGTGCTCTTCGGAGCAGTTAAATAGTTCGACATAATTTGAAAATGTGCCATCAATATTCTTTCTCGTCTTGAACACAGCAACAGGCTCACCTTTTTTAACAAGAGCCGAATAGTTTTCGGTTTCCATCATCAAGTTTAGTTCTCTGAAACTCATTGCCCATGCCCTCCTTCCGTTAAATAAATTATACGACCCTCTTGTGATGAAGTAAACCCGAAAATACTATATATAGTGTTTATTTCGCAAGTTTATAGGAATTAACAACTACATATAGAAAAAGCTAAGGAAAAAGCCTTAGTTATTTTTTTGACCTCTATACAAAATACACAAACAAAAAAGCAAGCTACTCAATGTAACTTGCTTCACAAGGTTATGACCACCACGAGATTTGGGCGAGCTGACACTTTAAGGCGGTGGGTGGTGTGTTTGTACCTCTAAATAGCCGCCGTTCTTCTCGTGGTTATATCGTGGTTGTGTGTGTACCGTTGAAATGTAGTATATAACAGTCCTGTAAATAGCTTAAAAACACCGTTGAAATGTAGTACATAACAAATGATATTTTTGTCAACTTCCGTTTCCTCACCGATGATCTCTAAACGCACTTCTTTGTTCAGCTTCTTACTCATATCGCGTACGATTCTGTGCATTTTGTGAAAGGTCGTCGACAGCGGAACCATCCGGATCGCCATGACCATATCCTGCAATTCCCCGGTGATTTTTCCGAACTGCCGGGCTGCCTTATAGAAATTATCTAGCTGCAGCCCTTTAAGGTCAGGGTTTTGGGTAACCATGGCCTCGGCAATCACCATTTCTCCGACCAGGTCCATCAGTCTGTCCAGCTTGGCGACATTGACACTGATGATGCTCTGCTGGGCAGAAGAAAGAGAGACTTCCTTCTCGGCCTTTTCCTCCCTTTCAACTGTCTGTAGGACAGGAATCTGTGGGGTTAAAGCATTCTCATGTTGATTCATCACCGGTTCGTCTTCCTGATCTTCGATCTGCTCCAACTTCAGCTCTCTGAGGAAAATCGTCTGCATGAAGAATTCATGCATTTCTTCATAGCTTTTATCTGTCCTTAAGACTACTGTAAAGCCCTGTTCTTTAATGACCTGAGCACTCAGATCATTTTCAATAATATCTTCCGGGGTGAAAATGTACTTGTCCACAATTTCTTTCAAATTATGGATGACGGTGTAGGCTCTGATATTTTCCATTTCACAGCCGTCCTGATAGAAAATTACAGCCTTGTACCAGTTCTTTTTAGACAGGGCCGCCGGGGGCTCTGTTATGTTCGGGGCAATATAATATCTGGGTTTTTCTTCAGGTATTTTTTCAGTTATTTCTTCTATGTCTTCCGGCATGTCCTTCAGATCTTCTACTGAATTTTTCTTCGTTTCTTTCCTGGATGTAAATACTTTTTCTGCTGAAGAATTTTGTAATTTCAGTTTGTTCAGGAAATCTGCAATCGTCTCTTTCAGACGCTGTGCATCTCCGTCAACGGGGTCTTTGGCTTTGACTTTTTCCAGTTCGACTTTGAGAAAATCGACACCTTCGAGCACAATATCCGAAAGCGCGGAGCAGTCGACCTCCCTGGGATCGTTTTCGCGGATGAAATAAAACAAGTCCTCGATTGAATGGGCAAGAGAAGCGATGTTGTCAAAAAGCATCATTGCAGATGAACCCTTAATGGTATGCATGATCCGGAAGATCTCATTGACATCGTCTTTGGAAATATGATTGGATTTTTCACTGGCCAGAATGGAATGCTCTAGCTGTTCAAGCAGATTGGACGTTTCGAAAATATACAGGTCTAACATGGATTCATTGGAATAATTACCAGCCATTTTTATCTGCCCCCCAAACATATCAACTGACTATTTTAATGCATTCACCTGATTTAAGGTTTTGACTACGACATCCTCTTTGAACGGTTTGATAATAAAGGACTTCGCACCAAGCGCAACAGCCTGCCTTACCATACTTTCCTGTCCCATCGCGGAAACCATCACGACCTTGGCTTTCGGATCAAATTTCATGATTTCAGGTAATGCTTCCAAACCGGACATTTCAGGCATCGTAATATCCATGGTAACGACATCAGGTTGCAATTGTTTATAGCTTTCCAGGCCTTCCAACCCGTTCGCAGCCTCACCGACGACCTCAAAACCGTTGTTCTGAAGCATATTTTTGATCGCCAGCCGCATAAATGCCGCATCATCTACAATCAGTACTTTAATCAATGGACTCCCTCCTTTGAGGATTAATCTTGTCTTGAATGAAAGAACCCAGGATCGTGTTAACTGCCTCCAGGCATTTTCCCCGTAAAGAGAAAGAATACTGCTGTAGTCTCCACCTCGCGCAAAGCGCTACGCAGGTTCCGATAATAATATCAGTCAGCATCTCACTCGATAGTTTCGGAGATATTTCCCCTGTCTCCTGGCCTTTCTGAATAATTTTCTTTAAAAAAACAAATCGCGTTGAATAAATGTCTTCGACTTTTGATTTTAACGCTTCGTCATAGCGCATAATTTCCAAAGATAGAAGTACTGCGGTGATTGACGGGTAATTTTCGTAATACGAAGAAAATGATTCGACAAGAAAAATAATCGCTTCTTCCGTGGTTTCTTTCTGCTGGGCCGTAAGGAACAGGTCGCTGTCATACTGCGAGAAATAATCCAGGACGCCGAGCATCAGTTCATTTTTGCTTTTAAAATGCTTATAGATGGCTCCCTCGGTGATATTCTGCTTTTTGGCAATCTCGCGTGTTGAAATTTGGTGGATTCCGTATTTATCGATCAGATCAATTGTCGTTAAGATGATGCTTTCTTTCCGATGTATTAGTAAATTCATATGGTAATAAACTCCTATCTTGGAAAGTAAGTGTTTACTTACCATCTTTTACACCTAATATACTGCATAATTTGTCGAATGTCTACAATTTTTGACATAATATTTTAAATATTTTGATATATTCTTCGTATGGCTAAATATATATTTGGATTGGCTTACATACAATTTTAGGGGATAAAAAAAGGCTTCCTGTTAAATCAGATAAGCCTGTTTCCCTATTTAATATTTTTTCGTTGAATTTGGATTAAAGGAATCAAAAAAGAGATTGATGCAATTTGATTGATTCAATCTCTTTTTTGAGCTTTATGATTCGCAGCTTCCTGAACTGCAGTCCGATCCGCACTCACCTTTTAAGGGTGATTTGATTTCAAATTGGTCCCCATCGGGGGTGTCAATATAATTGATTACAACACCCTCAAGAACTTCTGTAAATTGCTTGTCTGCGACAATTTTTAGTCCATGCTGTTCATCAAATATATCGTCAGGGGTCTTTGACTCATCCAGAGTCATGCCGTAATTCGGCCCCCTTCAGCCAATGCCGGCTACATAGAGCCGCAAGTAAGAATCATCCATATTCTGAGTCACCATGATGTCTTTAATTCTCTTGGCCGCGATTTCAGTAACTTCAAACATAATCGCACCTCCTTTTTAGTCTGACAATCATTATTCATATTACATGAATGAGAAATGCTTGTCAAAACTGATTGAAAAACAAATTGAAAAGTTGTAGTATGTCTAATTAATTAGCAGATTTTTACGTATCCTCAAGCAGCGTATTAAACCGGTTTGTTGCCTTGATATATTTCACCAGTTCATTAATAATAATTCCGGTTATGATTCCGGTAGGCACTGAAAAAAGTAGCATAACAGGCAAGTAAAAAAAGATCCCTGAAAACCTTAGAACCAAGGCTGCCATGGCCAATTGCCCGAGATTATGGGCTACAGCCCCTGCTACACTGATACCAACCATACTCAGACCTGTAAATAGATATAACAGCACTGCCATGACGATCGCAGCTGCAACAGCGCCTAAAAAGCTCATAAAAAAACCCATGCCGAATAAGGTCCCACTGAGCAGAGAGCCGAGAATTGTCCGCAGTACGGTAATCTGTAGGGCCGTCTTAAAGTCAAAGACAACCAAAGCCACCAGGGTAATAATATTGGCCAAACCCAGCTTCACTCCCGGTATAGGCAGCGGACTAGGGAACATACTCTCAAGATAATGAAGAACGGAGGCTTGCGCCACGAGAATGGCAATAACAGCCAGTTTCTTTGTTGATATCACATTTTTGACATGTTCCATAACTGGATCTTCCTCCGAATTATGCAATCCCCTTCAGATCATGCAATTTTTATTTGATGTCTTGTTTTAATCGAAGTCTTATTTTAATCAAATAGATTTATTTTATTTGCATTAAACCCATATAAGTACTATTATTCATACGAAACAGAAATTGTCAAAGGAGCCTTTTCAATGATCGGTATGAAATTAGGCCAATACGTCTATGGGAATTCCCTGCTCCATTTGTTGGATCCCCGAACGAAAATATTGAGCTGCTTATTGGTCATTTTTTCCGTCATAATTACCGATAATTTGTATTTTCTGCTTTTCTTGATTCTATTAATGGCTGCTGCCATTATTTCTTCCGGATTAAGCTATCAATTAATTCTGAGCAGTTTATTGAAATTAAGATATCTGCTTCTTTTTACGCTGGTCTTCCAGGGATTTCTCACGCCGGGCGAGACCGTTTTGATGGTTGGAAAGCTCAGTATGACCAGAGAAGGTCTGATCTTAGGGCTGATCAATATATCGCGGCTGGTTATTTTATTTTTAGGCTCTATGATTTTACTGATGACAACATCATCCCTCAAATTATCCGCAGGAATCGAATACTTGCTGCTACCATTAAGGAAATTACATATTCCTATTCATAATTATACAACCATCCTCAGCATTTCTTTTCGCTTTCTTCCTACTTTATTTGAAGAAGCGGCCATCATAAAAAATGCTCAAAAATCAAGGGGAGCCCAATTTGATTCATCAAATATTGCCGTCCGGATAAAGAGCTATACTGCCATTCTCATCCCCTTATTTGAAGCGTCCCTGGTTCGGGCCGCTGACTTGGGTGAAGCGATGGACAGCAGGTGCTTTACTTCCCATCCCAATCAGTTAAGGTTAAACCGTTTGCAAATGAAACGTCGGGATATCCTGTTCTTAATCCAAATGACCGCCGTTTTAGGTACAGGTATTACGATTAGCATTCTTCTATAAGTCAGGAGCCGAAAGTATGACTGCTCAAGGTATCGAATTCGTCAATGTCACAAAGCATTATATAGATTACTCTCAAGGGAAAACACCTGCGCTGAAAGATATCTCCTTGTCGATCAGGAAGGGCGAATATGTCGGTTTGCTTGGGATGAATGGTTCGGGAAAATCTACCCTGGCCAAACTATTAAATGGCCTGCTTAAACCAACGGATGGAAAGGTCTTTATCAATGGGCTTGATACGGCAAACATTGAACAACTGCCTGAAATCCGCAGACTTGTCGGTATGGTTTTCCAAAACCCCGATAATCAATTAATCAGTCCTGTCATTGAGGAAGAAATTTCTTTTGGCCCTGAAAATTTAGGGCTACCAATTTCAGAAATCAATCGCCGGATTAATTGGGCACTCCAGGTGTGCGGCCTCGAAGACAAAAGGCATCATGCACCGCATCTGCTTTCAGGCGGACAAAAACAAAAAGTGGCTCTGGCCTCGGCCTTGGCGATGCTGCCGGAATACCTCGTTCTTGATGAGCCGACTTCGATGCTGGATCCGACAGGAAGGAAGGAACTGCTCGAACAGCTGAAGGTCTTAAATAAACAGGAAGACATGACCATTCTGATCATCAGTCATAATCCCGAGGATTTGGTCCAGGCAGACAGGCTGATTGTTCTGGATCACGGATCAATTTTTTTACAGGGAACCCCAAAGGAAGTCTATGCCAGTGCAAAGTTGGCAGAACTGGGACTGGATACCCCAACGGTTTACCAATTGATCAACCAATTAGGATCAAACGGATATTCTGTTCCCGAAAATGTCAAATCTGTCCGGGAGTTGGTGGATTATCTATGCCTGCAGTTGTAGAAACGAATCATCTTTCTTATACGTACTTACCCGGTTCAGTTTACGAACATCAAGCCCTCAAAGACATTAATATCTCTCTAACAAAAGGAGAATTCCTTGGCATACTCGGACCTAACGGTTCCGGTAAATCGACACTTGCCCAACATTTTAACGGATTGATCCGGCCTACCTCCGGTCATATGACTGTATGCGGGATTCCAACTTCGGACCCCAAATTAAGTAAAGATCTTTGGAAAAAAGCAGGGCTGGTTTTTCAATATCCCGAACAGCAGATTTTTCAAGTTACGGTCTTTGATGAAGTGGCCTATGGCCCGAGGAACTTAGGCCTGCCTGAAACAGAAGTCGCAGAAAGAGTCTATGATGCTCTGCGGCAGGTTGGTATAAACCAGGAAAATATCAACCAACTGTCCCCGGTCACACTGAGCGGCGGCATGCGAAGAAGGGTCGCCATTGCCGGGATGCTGGCCATTCAGCCGGAAATACTCATCCTTGATGAACCCATGGCAGGTTTGGACGCTGCCGGCCGGAAGCTGCTTTCGGATATACTCAAAAAACGTCACGAAAAAAAAGAAACGACGGTCATGATCTCTCATAACCTTAAAGAAATCATGGCCATCACGGATAAGATTGCTATTTTGGACAGTGGATCCATAATCTTTTTCGGAGACGTTAAAGACCTGCTGATGAAACCTGAAATTCTTGGTCGATATCAACTGGAATTGCCGGAGTACTTGCAAGTTGTTTATCGGCTGGCTGAGAAAGGGTTTGCTATCAAAACGGACATCAGCAGTATGCAAGAAGCCAGCGAAGAAATCCTAAGATTTCTTCAAGAAAATAAACATGGGGCGTAACGAAACTTTAGTTTAAGTTTCGATGTGCCCCATGTTTCTGTTATAAGCTTCGAAAACGGCAAAAAGTAAAATAAATCGATAGAATACTCCTTTAGGGGTGGTTATGTTTTGTCCATTTTCTAAGCCTGAACATATCATATTCCAGCAAATGTTTGGAATATTTTTTTTGTTTCAGGAGGATGAATGCAGAGCATGTTTTTTGAACGGGAAGACTGGAAATTATTCAGAAATATGGAAACCTTGCCCCAAAAAGCGGGGGTGCCGAGAAGTAAATTGTCCAGGCTGGTTTGCAAGGAACTCACGGATAATGCGCTGGATCTGGGCGGCGATTGTGAAATCGGTTATGAGGGCGGTTTTTTTTATGTTAAGGATCACGGCAGCGGCCTCGATCCGGAACTGTTTTCCATCAACAGGCCGCTACGGTCCTCCAAGTATTTAAGACTGCCAACCCGGGGGGCATTGGGTAACGGTCTGCGCGTGGTAGCCGGGGCGGTAGTGGCGTCGGGCGGCGAACTCTATGTTTCAACCCGAGGCAAAAATTATAAAATCCATTTTCAAAATGACGGTACAGCCTTCCCGGAAAGCTTAAGCGATTATGACGAAGCCGGGACAAAAATTAGATTTACTCTGGGCGAAATGCCTATCGATTCAAGCTGGGCAAGCCTGGCAATGGAATATGCCCAAGGTGAAACCTACCGGGGAAAGACCTCGCCCTATTGGTATACCAGTGAAAACTTTTTTGAATTGTTTCAGTCCTATAGCGGATCGGTCCGGGAACTAATCACGCAGTTCGACGGTTGTACCGGTGGGAAAGCCGGGAAGATAGCCGCAGAATATACCAAGACGTCTGCCGCAGCCTTGGAGTTCGATGAGACGGAAGCGCTTTTGGCTGAGCTCCGAGCAGCGGTTAAAAATGTCAGTCCCGAGAGGCTGGGGCGGATCGGCAAGCTGGATGGGTACAGCGGCTATTGTAAATCAGCCGGCACCTTTAAGGCCAGGACCGTCAAAGGGGAACACGACGCGGAAATAGCGTTTGTCCTTGAAGTGTACGCGATACCCTCCGATACGCCCCATATAACGGTACTGCTCAATAAATCCCCTGTGACCGGCAATGTCAATATTTACCACAATAAAAATTTGCTCAGTATTTTCGGCTGCGGTTTAATCCTATGTGTGAAAGCCAAACCTGCCGTTATTCTGATCAATATCATAACGCCCTATATCCCGGTTGTGACAGATGGGAAAGAACCGGATCTCTCGATCATCAGCGACACCATGGCAGAAAGCATTCAAAAGGCGGTCAGTAGAGCCCAAAAATCCCTGCCGGGCGATGTGGTGGAACGAAAGAAATCCCAAAAAGAAGTCGTGGCGGCATGCCTGCAACAAGCCATTGCTAAAGCCAGCGGCAACGGCGAATACCGTTTCAGCCTGCGTCAGCTTTATTATGCCGTCCGGCCGTATGTGATCAAAGAAAGTGGCAAAGAACCGGATTACGCCTATTTCTGCACGGAATTGATCAGCAGTTATGAAGCACAGCACGGTGACATTCCGCTAATGTACCGGGATGAGCGGGGGACGCTGTACCATCCCCACTCAGGCCAGGATATTTCCATCGGCACGATCGCGGTGGAAAACTATCAGAAGCCCGTTTGGACGTTCAATAAAATCCTGTATATTGAAAAAGAAGGCTTCTTCAATGTGCTCAAAGAAAAGAAAATCCCGGAGAAATATGATATGGCTTTACTCACCAGCAAAGGTTATGCTAGTGGAGCGGTCAAGGATTTGCTTGATGCGCTCGGAGAGAATTCGGAGGAAGAGATTACTTTTTTCTGCATTCATGACGCGGACGCATATGGCACGACGATCTATGATACCCTGCAAAATGAAACCAAAGCCAGGCCCGGCAGAAAAGTGAAGATCATCAATCTGGGGCTGGACCCGGAAGAAGCCGTCAGCATGGGGCTGGAAATCGAAAAGGCAGGAAAAACAGGCCGCAAGAAGGGCGTGGCCAGCTATATTGATCCCGAGTGGGAGAGCTGGCTGCAGGACTACAGAGTGGAACTGAACGCCATGAGTACGCCGCAGTTTCTTGCCTGGCTGGAGGGAAAAATCAGGCTTTACGATAAAGGCAAAGTGATACCGCCCGAAAGTACCATGCTGGAGAGCCTGGATCACAGCCTTCAGGATAAACTCGGCCAAAAGCTTGCAGCGGAAATATTGGAACAAAACCACTATGCTGATCAGGTTACGCAAGCAGTCCGGCAAGTTAAAGAGCGCTGCGGCGACAGCCAAACCCGGTTAGCTGAGACAGTGCAGGCGGAGCTTAAGAAGGAACCGGTCAATCTATGGAAGGATGTCATTAAGGCCGTGTCTGAGGATATGATTAAAAATTGCCGTTTTTGAGATTTGACTACACTAGTGTAATTAATCTTAAAACAGCCGAATTTTTAAACAGAGGCTGAGATGACCCTCAGGGAAAACCAGACTTGCACAGATCCACAAGCGGACGTTAGTGGCAGCAGCGTAAATGTTCAGAATCTGCTTTGAATTGCTCAGCCCATAATATTATCGAAGACAGGCTGCGGGATCTTTCCACGCAGGCAGTTGATAAAGCCAAGGAATACAATTCAGATTTTCTTGGTTTTACAGAAAAACTCCATCATACTAACCTCTCAGCATGGCAGACGCTAGGATCGGACTGGCGGAAAGCTTTTCTTACAGCGGAAGTAGAAATCGTGGTCGATGCTATGATCGTCCAAACCGGGATGATGGGTGAATAAATTATAATGCAATATCAATTACAATTGATATTGTATCGTTAATTAAATCTCTACGCTTCCTTCGAATACCTTTTCCGGTTTTCCTGTCATATAGACCGTCTCATCCGTATATTTAACAACCAGGTCGCCGCCTTTTAGCTTCACCAGAATATGCTGGTCTTTTTGGCAGAAACCGTTCAGCACTGCAGCAACGACAGCCGCGCAGGCGCTGGTACCGGCCGCAAGCGTTTCGCCGTTGCCACGTTCCCAGACCCTCATTTTGAGGGTATTTCGGTCAATCATCGTGACGAATTCCACATTGACTCTTTCCGGAAATAACGGAGAATATTCGAAGGCCGGTCCTTCAATATCCATCTGAATGCTTTCCTGGTTCTCCACAAAAAGCACACTATGCGGATTCCCCATGGACACACAGGTGATGCGGTAATCGCGACCGGCAATCGTAACCGGCTGATTCACGATAACCTCTCCCGGCAATTTAACCGGAATCTTCTGAGGTTCCAACTCCGCCGGCCCCATATCCACGCAGACCGAATCGACTTTCCCGTTTTGGATATAGAGTTTCAGTTTTTTAGTCCCGCTCAAGGTTTCAATCGAAATCCGATCCTTAACGATGATCTCGTTGTCGTACAGATATTTCCCGATGCATGTAAGCGCATTGCCGCTCATTTTACCTTCGCTGCCATCCAGATTGAACATCTGCATCCTCGCATCCGCTTTGTCGGACGGGCAGATCAGCACGATCCCGTCCCCGCCGATACCATAGTGCCTATCAGATAAATAAACACTCAGGGATTCCGGGCTGACGATTTGTTGATCGAAGCAGTTGAAATAGATATAATCGTTGCCGCAGGACTGCATTTTTGTAAAGGTAAGCTGCCGCCGTTCGCTGCGCATATGGTTGATGTCCACAAGCTCCGTGTTGTTCTGGGAATACCGGCTCTTCAGACTGTTGGCTAACGCATTGGCGGTATCCAGCGAGGTCAGGCACGGAATTGCTGTCTCAACTGCCTTGCGGCGGATTTTGACACTGTCCAGACCGGGTAGCCTGCCTTTGGCGGAAGTCGAAATAATATAATGGATCTTGCCGCTTTCCAGCAGCGTTTGGATATTGTCATGCTCTGATTCATGAATCTTCTTGACCGAAATTACCTGCAGACCCGCTTGCTCCAGCACTTTGGCCGTTCCGCCGGTCGCATAGAGTTTAAAGCCCAGCTCGCTGTATTTCCTGGCGATATCAACCATCTCCGGCTTATCGCCGTTGCGAACCGTAATTAAAACGCCACCCTGCTTCACCATCTTGTACCCGGCAGCCACCAGTCCCTTATAAAGCGCCTCGGCCAGCGATTTGCCGATACCCAGCACCTCGCCCGTCGACTTCATCTCCGGGCCCAGCTGCACATCGACGTCGATCAGTTTTTCAAACGAAAACACCGGAACCTTAACCGCGACATAAGGCGGGGTTTTATACAGCCCTGTGCCATAGCTCATATCGGTCAGTTTTTCGCCAAGCATCGCCCGGGTCGCGAGGTCAACCATCGGCACGCCGGTCACTTTGCTGATATACGGGATGGTCCTTGAGGAACGCGGATTCACTTCGATGACGTAGATTTCTCCGGCATGAACGACATACTGAATATTGACCAGCCCCTGGGTGTTTAAGGCCAGGGCCAGTTTCCTGGAATAGTCAATGACCCGTTCCGTCAGTTCTCCGCTTAAGTTCCAGGCGGGATAGACTGCAATTGAATCACCGGAATGGATACCGGCCCGCTCAATATGCTCCATGATCCCGGGGATCAGAATCTCTTCACCGTCACAGATCGCATCGACTTCGATTTCAATACCTGACAGGTACTTATCGATCAGTACGGGATTTTCGATGTTGTAAGTTAGGATAATGTCCATGTATTCACAGATATCCTGATCACTAAACGCAATAATCATATTTTGTCCGCCAAGCACATAGGAAGGGCGCATCAGAACCGGATAGCCGAGCTTATTCGCCGCCTGCAACGCTTCATCGGTGTTCATCACGGTATGTCCCTGAGGCCGTTTAATGGAGAGTCGTTCCAACAAAGCGTCAAACCGTTCCCTGTCTTCGGCCGCATCAATGCTGTCGGCCGGTGTGCCCAGAATCCGTACCCCCTGGGCTTCCAAGAACTTCGTCAGCTTAATGGCCGTCTGTCCGCCAAAAGCCACGACGACGCCATAGGGCTGCTCCGTATGAATCACATTCAGAACGTCCTCATTGGTCAGCGGTTCAAAATACAAGCGGTCGGCCGTGTCAAAATCGGTCGATACGGTCTCCGGGTTATTGTTGACGATCACGACCTCATAGCCTGCTTTTTTCAGCGCCCACACACAATGTACGGAAGCATAGTCAAACTCGATCCCCTGGCCGATTCGGATTGGTCCTGATCCAAAGACAATAATTGTTTTCCTGCCGCTATTCCGGGCTTGGATAAACTGCTCAGCCTCATTGGCTTCATCGTACGTCGAGTAAAAATACGGGGTCTCCGCCTCAAATTCGGCTGCGCAGGTATCGACCATTTTGTAAGAAGCCCAGCGTTTCTGATAGATCCCCTGCGCAATCCCCTGTTCAATCCTGCAGCCTGAAAGCCGTTCAATCACTTTATCAGGATACCCAAGTTTCTTGGCCTCTTCGTACAGCTCCTGCGTTAGAGGTCCGACGGCTAGCTCTTTCTCCAAAGCTTTAAGGTGAGCCAGTTTGTATAAGAACCAGAGGTCAATCTTGGTGATCTCATGAATCAATTCGCAAGAAATGTCCCTCTGCAACGCTTCAAATATCACAAAAAGCCGTTCATCGTTGCACACCGCAAGCAGCTGTTCAATCTCGGCATCCGTCAGTTTCTTGAGTTTGGGCAGGTTTAAGCTGTCCAGGGAAATCTCCGCTCCCCTGACCGCTTTCATAATGGCCTGCTCAAAGCTCACGCCGATCGCCATCACTTCACCGGTTGCTTTCATCTGCGTACCCAGTGTGCGTTTCGCGTAAACAAATTTATCAAACGGCCACTTGGGCAGTTTCACCACGACATAATCCAGCGCCGGTTCAAAACAGGCATAGGTCTTCCCTGTAACGGCGTTTTTAATCTCATCGAGTGTATAGCCGACCGCAATTTTTGCGGCAACCTTAGCAATCGGATACCCCGTCGCCTTGGAGGCCAGAGCTGAGGAACGGGATACCCTCGGGTTCACCTCAATGACGGCATAGTCAAAGCTGTCCGGATGCAGCGCGAACTGGCAGTTGCAGCCGCCTTCCACTTCCAGGGCTGTAATAATATTCAGCGCAGCCGAACGCAGCATTTGGTATTCTTTATCCGAAAGCGTAACGGCCGGCGCGATAACGATGCTATCCCCGGTATGCACCCCGACCGGATCGAAATTCTCCATACTGCAGACGGTAATAACATTCCCCACCCGGTCCCGCATCACTTCAAACTCAATCTCTTTCCACCCGGAAATACATTTTTCAATTAGGACCTGGGTAATCGGTGAAAGCCTCAGACCGTTGGCCGCAATTTCCTGCAGCTCAATTTCATTATAGGCAATCCCCCCGCCTGTTCCACCCAGCGTAAAGGCTGGACGGACGATGACCGGATAGGAGATCTCCTCCGCAAAGGCGAGGGCAGCAGGGACATCCGTCACGACCAGAGAAGGGATGACAGGCTCGCTGATCGCTGCCATGGTATCCTTAAACATCTGCCGGTCTTCAGCTTTATCGATGGTTACCGGATTTGCGCCCAACAGCTTGACACCTTGCTTTTCTAGAAATCCTTCTTTGGCAAGCTGCATGGAAAGTGTCAGACCGGTCTGACCTCCTAACGTAGATAAAATGCTGTCCGGTCTTTCCTTGATGATGATTCTTTTGATGGTCTCCAGCGTTAACGGCTCGATGTAAATTTGATCGGCCATTGCGTTATCCGTCATGATCGTAGCTGGATTGGAGTTGATCAGAACGACTTCCAGCCCCTCCTCTTTCAAGGCCCTGCACGCCTGGGTCCCCGCGTAATCAAATTCAGCAGCCTGCCCGATGACGATCGGACCTGAGCCAATGACCAGTACTTTTTTTATTGTTTTATTTAACGGCATGTTGAGCAGTCCTTCCTCATCAAATCAATAAATTGATCAAATAAATAGCTGGTATCCAAGGGTCCTGCCGAAGCTTCCGGATGAAACTGTGCCGAGAAAGCTGGCATATTCAGATATTCAATTCCTTCGCAAGTCCCGTCATTGGCATTCTCAAAACGCATGCGGGCATGAGCAGGAAGGCTGTTGGCAACAACCGCATAGCCATGGTTCTGGCTTGTAATGTAGACCCTGCCGGTTTTCAAATCCTTCACCGGCTGGTTGGCGCCCCGGTGCCCGTATTTCAGCTTGGACGTTTCGGCACCCTGCGCCAGCGCCAGCAGCTGATGTCCGAGACATATCCCGAAGATCGGCAGACCGGAGGCAGAAAGCTTCTTCAGTTCTGCGATAATTCCCTTATTGTCGGCCGGATCTCCCGGTCCGTTGGAAAGCATGATCCCGTCCGGGTGCAAAGCCAGGATACTTTCGGTGGATGTCTCAGCAGGCACCGTGATAACCTCACAGCCGCGTTTAATGAGCTCACGCCGGATATTTTCCTTCGCTCCGAAATCCCACAGGACCACCCGGTATTTGCCGGTTACTTCTTTGGCGGTCGCTACATCTCTAGATGTGGCAACGTCAACGGGCTTACCTATGTCTCTGGTTGGGACTATTTCAATGGATGAGATACTCTTCCGTGTTACATCGGTGTTCTCGGTCGGTATTGTTTCCCTGCAGGAAACTGTCTGGATCGCGTCCGTAATTTTATAAGCATTGATTTCAGCCAGATCTTTCTCAAGATTGTCCAGGGTTGCGGTGATTTTGGCGTTCATTACGCCGACCTCGCGGATGATCTTGGTGAGTTCCCGGGTGTCAACCCCATAAACCCCGACAATATTCTGTGCTCTTAAAAAAGCGTCAAGCTCACCCTCACAGCGAAAGTTGGAGGGAACTTGACACCACTCCCGGACAACATAGGCTTTCAATTTCGGGGAATCACTTTCAAAATCGTTCGGAATAATCCCATAATTTCCGATCAAAGGGAACGTCTGAACCACAATCTGCCCGTAATAGCTCGGGTCAGTCAGGGTTTCTAGATATCCGGTCATTGCAGTAGTAAAGACAATCTCACCGACTGCCTCTCCTGCTGCCCCGAAAGGCTTCCCTTTAAAAACCTGGCCATTGGCCAGGATAATATACACATTCTGCTGCACGCGGATCCCTCCGTTGTTCTTATTTCGATCGGCTGATCATCAGCCTGTTTGCCGTCGCTAAGTAAAATGATCTGAAGAGTAAAATCAATGGAATAGAGTTCTCCAAATAGCATTATATCACGGGAATCGCTGAAGATAAAACGACGCCCTTTCATGAATACTGTATTCTCTTGGTGCCGAAATCGAATACCAAGCTTTTTATAGCAACATAAATTGAGAAAATTTTTGTAACCTCTTGTCCACAGAACAACATATGATGTTATTGGAAAAAATTGGAGGTAGAATAAATATGACACCACCTTTTATCACCTATTCGACATTTCACAGGCTGGGGTTAAATGCTAGAAATTTAAACTCCCTATTCAATACCACAGATGATTTTGAACTCCATATCATTGATAGCAATTCGCAGGACGGAACATGGGATTATATTCAAAGTCTTAATGACAGCCGCATCAAATCTAAAACAAGGCTACCCGTAAATTATGGTCCCATTTACGCGCTTAATTACAATCTGGCCCGCAGAAAACCAGACCAGTATTTTATTGTCCTCGAAAGTGATGTGTATTTTTATGTCCCAGATTGGATAAGCCGGTTTATGAAAATATTTAAAACTTTCCCGGAGGTAGGGCTGCTGGGGTTGTCCAAGGCCCACCCGTATCCAGCCTATTATCCGGAGGTTTCCCTTCAAGAGAGAAGCGGTGTAAGCTACCTGCAGTTAATGCATACTGAGGTCGGTAATGTCCTTGATTTTGTACCCGGGCAATGCCAGATCCTAAGACCTGAGCTTATTAACCTTATCGGCTATTGGTCCGAGGAAAACGGCTACGGGGATGCCGAACTGTCGCTCAGAATTAATAAATATACGCCGTTTAAAGCAGGATATGCAATCGACATCCCGATTGATATGCTCCAGACTGTACCTTGTGCGACCTGTGAGGGCAGCCGATGGTGCATCTGCAATAGAATAAATCTTACCTGTTTTGACCTTAGAAACACCAAGCATAAGAATGAATCTTTTGTCTTGACCCACGGATGGAAATACCTTGAATGCTTCAAGGAACTTCGTGAAGGTAAGCGAACAGTAT
This sequence comes from Dehalobacter sp. TeCB1, assembly GCF_001707455.1. Taxonomy (NCBI): domain Bacteria; kingdom Bacillati; phylum Bacillota; class Clostridia; order Eubacteriales; family Desulfitobacteriaceae; genus Dehalobacter; species Dehalobacter sp. TeCB1. The sequence goes on from NZ_MCHF01000027.1 coordinate 26,037, forward strand.
ACTGCGCATCAATTCATGATCCGGAATCCTACAAGAATCACCTTTACCATATGGATTGGGCCCTGGAGAATTTCAACTTCTATGTAAGTAATGCCAACTAGTAGATTGATTCGTAAATCCGGCGCTTCACACTCCATGCTCCGCTCAATGCTGGCTATCCATTACAGAGACTTGGTCTGGAAGCTAATGAAATCAACGTTACTCTAGAGAAATAGAAATTAAAAAAGCATTGCAAAGAATAATATTAAGAAGAATGAAAGGACAAAAATTAATGATCAATCAAAAAAAAATAGCAATTCTCGATGACTATTTTCCTAATCTGACGACGGGTTTTAGGATATCTGAATTTAATTACTATTTGGAGAAGTATCCGAACTGTGAAGTGTACGCGACCAGATATGACATGCATCATCATGAATATGCTGCCGTATATCCGCAGTATAAGGATAAAGTAAAGCCGTTTACCCAGTTTGACTGGACCGGCCAGTCTTACGCGCTGTATTATATGGTATTTTTAAGTAACGCCGCTGCTTTTCATTTTGTCTATGAAATGTTTAACACGCCGTTTATATTTGAACTCTATCCCGGAGGGGGATTTTGGATCAATGATGACGAAATTGATGCCAGGCTGATCAAAGTCCTGCAATCCCCTCTTTTGAGAAAAGTCATTGTTACGCAGAAGAGGACGTACGACTATATTACCAGCCGCGGTTTTGTTACGCCGGACAAGATTGCCTATATTTATGGGATGGTGACGTATCCGGAGTATTTCCACTCGACCGTACCCAAGCGATTCTACGGAAAAGATAAAAATACGCTCGACATCTGCTTTGTGGCTCACAAATATATGCCAACAGGAATGGATAAGGGGTATCCCATATTTATCGAGATGTGCAAAAAGCTCGCTTCAATAACAGAGGATATCAGGTTCCATGTCGTCGGCAATTTTGACCGGGATGAAATTGATGTCAGTGAGTTGGGCAGTCGGATCGTATTTTATGGTCTTAGAGATAAAAGCTTTTTCCCACAATTCTTTTCCGGAATGGACATGATCGTTTCACCGAATCTTCCTTTTGTCCTGATACCGGGTAAGAACTTTGACGGCTTCCCTACAGGCTGCTGCATCGATGCTGCTTTGCACAACGTTGCTGTTTTCTGTACCGACGAACTGAATATGAACGACCATTTTGAACACAAAAAGGACCTTTTTATTATCCACGCTGATGCCGGCAAGATTGCTGAAAGTATCATGGAATATTACCAAAGCCCCGAAAAGTTATACAGTATGTCGGCGTGCGGACAGGCAAAATTCAGAGAGATCTTTGACTTTGAAAAACAAATGAGAGACAGAGTATCAGTCATTGAACAATATGTGTAATCAAATAATCGAACAAATATCAAATAGAATCATTCAATTTGGGAGCCACCAATGACAAAGCCGGATGGCATATCCATTATTACCTGTACGCACTTCCCTTTTTACCTGGACAATATCTTCGCGAATTATGCCAGACAAACCTACCCTGTCAAGGAACTTATTATCATCCTGAATGGCCCTGGTATTAATCTTTCCGATTTTTACAAGAGGGCGGAATTGCATCCTCATGTAAGGATCATTCAGCTGCCTGAAAGCTGCTCGGCAGGAACGTGTTTAAATTATGCTGTCAGGCAGACCCATTATCCTTACATCGCTAATTTTGATCATGACGATTATTATGCTCCAGAATACTTGAATGATTTTATGAAAATAGCGCCTTCCAGCGAGGCGGGTGTTTTCGGAAAGAAAACGCACTTCGTCTTTTTTGAAGAGCAAAGAATCCTGGCGCTTTTGCATCCTGGCAGAGAAAACAGCTATGTTGACTATCTTATCGGCTGTACCCTTTTTATGAAAAAAAATATTTTTGAAAAAGTACAGTTTATTGATGCCAATATTGCGGACGAACAATTTGGTGCAGACTGTACCAAAAACGGCATCAAAATTTATGCGATTGATAAATACAATTTTGCTTATATTCGCCGAAATGATCTCAGCCTGCATACCTACAAATTAGATAATCAGCAATTAATGGAACAATATTGTCAGGTTGTCGCACAGGTTTCTGACTTTAAGCCCTGGGTATTAGGGTCATTTACTTTTCATGCTTGTTGATTACCTGAGCCGGTTCTTGCTGCTGGTCGTCACGAGCTCCACCCGGAAACCTTTGCGGCTTTGCCGGACTGTCGCAGTCATAAATCCGAAGAAAATAAGTAACCACAGCCCGCCGGTCAACAGAATTCCGAGTAAAGTCCTGAACAGAACGGGCCAAAATAACGGACGGCTGAGAAAATACAATCCACTGAGCAGTCCTGACTGTACATTCCATTCGAAGGTGACCGGCGGAAGCATCTGAAGCGCTGAGACCAACTCAGCAGGAGGGAATAAATAGCATAGACTTAAACCCAGAATAAGGATGAAACAAAAATTGATCAGATACATCATTAGCGAAGCACTTGGCGATATCCGCATTTGTGGCTTGTCCGGATTATAGCGGCAGTTCTTGATGGAATAATACAGCCCGATGGCACTGGAACCCAGGCTTAAGAAAATCGCCGCCAGCGCCAGGATAAGCGTTAAGCTCGTTGAAACTCCGACTGCCAATGAAGTGCCAACCAGAAGAGCCTCCATCAATAGTAACGTTGGAAGCACAGCTGCAGTTAATTTCCCCCAGACGACAGGCCACCCTGCCAAGGGAACACTATTTAGCAGCCAGTCAGACTCCCCTTCCCTGCCAAATGCCTGCAAGGCCAAATTGCCGCTGAACATAATCGTGTACATGATAAGAACCATTACCAAGCTGGATACACTCGATGCCGAAGCATTGAACAGAAACTGAACCACAAAGAAGGCCATAATGATCAGTGGGATCAAATAGCTAAACCATTCTCTGGTATCCCTTTTCAAGGTCAGCAGATCTTTTTTGGCCACGGCCCACATGCCTGCCCACGTCGAGGCCAGCAAGACTACTGTTTCCTGCTCCTGGCCAACAGTCCCGAAGAAGATCTTTTCCTGTTGGCGGTTCGTCGTATCAACGCTGGAAACTGAACGTCTTTTGCGCCGTCTTCCGCCATCTCCCTGGCTGATGGAAATGAAGCCCTGTCGGAATCCCCGTTCCAAAAGAATCAAGGCAATCAAAAAAAGAAACGCACTGAAAATAAGGACCAGAAGGCTCCATCCCAGCCCAGCGGCAAAGCTATCGGTTATTCCGCTGGTTAAAGCAAGTGAAACCCATCCCCACGGGAAAAAATTCATGACGTGGATCAGCTGCTCTTTGCCTGCCAGCATGGCCCCAATATCCAAGTTACCTTGGCTTCCCAGCATCATTCCCGGAATCTGAAATACTAACGCGATCAAGACACCTGCCAGCCCTCCCATGAGTCCGACGGCTTCTTTGCTCCTGTGAGGCGGAACAATACGCATAACCAAAAGGTTCAGCAGTTCGGCCAGCGCTGTCCCGCTAAGCCATAAACCGCAGCCTGACAGAAAAACAAGAAGATAATAGGATGCTTTGGCCTCAAAAAGCAGACCGCAGAACACCCCCGGCAAAAAAACAAACAAGAACGCAACTAAAAGATTGCTCACAAGTACAGAGACTGTTTTCACGGCAAAAACGACCCGCAGAGGAACCGGTGCCATGAAAAGGAGTTCCAAATCTTCAGACATATACAGCGCTGCAAAAGCTGCCGTAAGACCAAAGAATATCTGGCTGGCCAGTCCCATCAGAAAGAACAGGGAGAGAAAACCCTGGACGGTCTCAGGCTGCATCGATTTCAACATCCCATAGGATATGGCCCCCATGGAAATCAGAAAACTCAAAAACACAATCATCAGGATACCCATTCCGATGAAAGTTCTCTTCCGTTGATGTTTTAGCGTGTTAAGTGTCACCCGCAGCTGATTTGTTAGCAGCAGGACAAAATCCTGAACAAACGACTTTTCCGCAGGCGGGGTATCCAGAGGCGGCGGTATGATCATTTTCACCGTTTATTCCTCCTCCAGGCTTTTGATTAATTCAGCATTCTCACGGACTCCGGTAAGTTCCAGGAAAATATCTTCCAGGCTTTCCCCACCGTTTCCAACTTTTTGCCGGAGTTCTTCAGGGCTGCCCTGCGCGATCAGCATGCCATCTTTCAGAATACCGACCCGGTGGCACATTCTCTCGGCAATCTCAAGAATATGGGTCGAAACAAATACCGCGGCACCCTGCCGGGCCATTTCCTGAAGAATATCTTTGAGGAGGCGTGCGCTGGCCGGGTCAAGACCCACAGTCGGCTCATCCAAAAGAATCACCTTGGGCTGATGAATTAAGGCCCCCGCCAGAACAACCTTTTGTCTCATACCGTGAGAGTAGCCCTCTAACAGCTCATCCGCGCGCTCCATGAGACCGAACATTCCTAAGAGCTGCTCAGCCCGCTCTTTGGCAATGCCTTTTGGGACTCGGTACAGGGCTGAAATAAGGTGCAAAAATTCACGGGCTGACAGTTTGTTATACAATTTTGGCTGGTCCGGTACATAAGCCATTAAGGCTTTGGCCTGAGTGGGCTGCCTGCGGATATCGTAATCACAGATGGAGATCTCTCCCTCGCTAGGATCCAGCAATCCGGTAAGCATTTTAATCGTTGTTGTTTTACCGGCACCGTTCGGTCCCAAGAAACCGAAAATCTCCCCGCTTCTTACCTCCAGGTTTAGATCATTGACAACCGGCACTGAACCATACCTTTTGGTTAAACGATTTGTTCTGATCAAGACCCTTTCCATTGCGTACCTCCTGCTAACTTTCTCGTTCCTCACGCTTCATTATAGTAATCGTGCCCTTGTGATACTGTTCTTTCCATATTTCGCGTTGACTTGATCGATCACTTTTGTCAGGTTTCCCATATCTTTTTGAGGTTCATCAAACAACGTCAGTTGCTCAGTTTGATCCGTTAAGTTATTCAAGGTGATTCCAATTAGCCTAAGCGGCTGATTCATGGAGAGCTCGCGTAAGAGCGAACAGGCTTCGTGGTAGATCAGATCATCCAGATCTGTGGCCTGAGGGAGGGTGCTGGAACGCGACAGGGTTCTGAAATCCGGATAACGTGCTTTCAGCGTAATTGTTTTCGCTCTCAGCGCATGTTTGCGCAGGCGTCTTCCCACATCCACCGCAAGCTTCAGCAGCTCTTTTTCAAGTACGTCGACATCAGCAATATCTGATGGGAATGTCGTCTCCCTGCCAACGGATTTCGCCATTCTGTCGGTTTCTACGGAGCGATTGTCAATACCTCGGGCGAGTTCGTAAAGCTGTTTGCCCATGACACCGAATCGTTTCGAGAGAGCACTTTCATCCAAAGCACGCAGATCTTTCACTGTTCTGACCCGAAGCTCATGCAGCTGTTCCGCCGTTTTGATGCCGACCCCCCACACCCTTTCCACTGCCAGAGGATCGAGAAACTCCTGTACTTTATCCGGAGGGACAACGACAAAGCCGTCCGGCTTTTGCAGATCGGAAGCAATCTTGGCGAGGAATTTATTGGGGGCCAAACCCACTGAAGCCGTCAGGCCAAGTTCCTGCCGGATACGTTGTTTGATCAGCACGGCAATATCTTGGGCAAATCCAAAAAGAGCCGTTGATCGCGTAACGTCCAAAAAAGCTTCATCAAGGGACAAAGGCTCGACGAGCGGCGTGTAGGACAAAAATATTTCGTGTATCCGGTCTGAGGCTTCCTGATATTTTTGCATATTGACAGGGAGAAATGCGGCCTGCGGACAGCGTCTGAAGGCCTCGGTCATGGGCATCGCAGAATGAATGCCAAATTTACGGGCCTCATAAGAAGCAGCAGAAACAACACCCCGGCTGTTTGGCTTGCCGCCCACGATAACAGGCTTTCCGAGTAAGGCTGGATGATCTCTCTGTTCTACCGCAGCATAGAAAGCATCCATATCGATATGGAGTATTTTTCGATGGTTTTGCCATTCTTCCATAAATCAATTATACCACTATGCGCTCATAATTGAGCTAAATCATAAAAAGATGACCCCCGCGCAAGACAGAAATCATCTTCTAAGTGCATCATGCCTTTTAAATTATCCTTCACATAGGGTCGACTTCATTGGTTTCATCATGTTTTACAGCGACCCCATTATCCTCAGCTTTTTTCTCTGCTTCTTCATCATTGTTCTGTAACACATTCGTGTCTTCCTTTTGTTTAGGCTCTTCTTGGGAAACCTTTTCTTTGGGAGATGTATCCTTTAAGCTGTCCATTATCGTGTCACTCTGCATACTAATCGTATTTGAAAATTCTCTTGTCAATTCGTTCATCATCTTGCGACCTTGTCTAACCAATTTTCCAATTGTTTTTGCAATTACGGGCAAATCATCGGGGCCAAAAAGAATCAAGGCGACAAATAAGATTAATGCAATTTCTGTTAAACCCATTTAAATCACCTCTTCCTCTTCTCGCTTCAGCATTTTTGTTCTTCTTCTTACTACAATATAGCCTACCCAAATACTGATTTCATAGAGAAGATACATCGGACCGATGATCAAAACCTGGGTCATCAGATCGGGTGTTGGAGAAAGAACAACAGCCAATATCACAATCACAAAAAAGGCCCATTTCCTATATTTTGCGAGAGCCTGAGGAGATATGATGCCTATTCGGATTAACAGTATCAATACAACGGGCAATTGGAAAAATAACCCAAAGCTAAGTGCCAAAGTGAAAACAAAATTAATATAGGAAGACTTGGTGACAAATGGCGTTGTATCGATTGCCCCTATCCCTGCAAAGAGTAAGATCTTTAAGCAGAGAGGCAGCACAAATAAAATAACAAAGGCTGCGCCTGCAAAAAAGAGAAGAAGAGATGAAGGAAAGATGAAATAGAGGTATTTTCGTTCATTAGATTTCAAAGCCGGCAGGATAAAACTCCATAACTGCCATATGATGATTGGCAAAGCCACAACTACACCCGCAATGAGTGATACTTTTAATTTAACCATTAATGGTTCCATCGGTGTTGTCGTAATGAAATGCACCTCACTGAGACCGGACATTGGTATAGCCAGGAAACGAAATGCATAATCACTGAACGCCCATCCCACTATTGCTCCGATGGCGATCGCATATACAGAAAATAAAAGCACTTTGCGCATTTCTTTAAAGTGGCTAAAGAAAGACATTTCGTCACTTTGCTTCTTCCTACGTTGCACAGTACAAACCCCTTCCTTTTCCTGATCTAATTAAAACTAATTTTTCCAAATACGGTTACTCAGGAGTCTCTGGTTTAAACATTTCTTTCATTTTGGCAGATAATACCATCTTGCCGTCAGTATCAATGATCAGGCCCCATGCGTTATTCTTTTCGATTAATTGCAAGCCCTTTTCAGGACCTAATACGAAAGCTGCTGTAGCCAAAGCATCCGCCATTATCGGATTCTCCGTGACGACAGTACAACCACTGACCTCTTTTGAAGGATACCCAGTACGAGGATCAAGAATATGACTGTATTGTATTCCATCAACAGTAAAAAATCGTTCATAGTTGCCTGATGTATCGATTGTGAGATTCTCCAACTCAACATAGCCAATGATCTGTCCTTTGTTTAAAGGATCTCGAATTCCAATGTGCCAAGGCGTTCCTCCGTCTTTTTTGCCTATGGCATAAATATTTCCGCCTGCCGATACCATCCCTGATGGAATATTACGATCCTTAAAAGCATCTAGCGCTTTGCTTACGGCATAACCTTTGGCAATCGCTCCGAGGTCTAAGCTCATCCCCTTCTCAACTAAAAAAACGGTCCTTTGTTCTTTATTCAATATTACTTTCTTGTAATCAACAAAATGAATGGTTTCGGCAATCTGTTCCTGTGGAGGTACAGATTTCTGAATGCCGTTCTCTCCAAATCCCCACAATTTAACTAAGGGACTAATGGTCGGATCAAAAGCGCCATTGCTCAAATCCGCAATTTTCAAGGACTGTTCAATAACATCAAACGTTAACTCCGATACCGCGACAGGTTGTTCTCCTGCATGAATATTGATGGCGTATACCTCACTATCAGGCGAGAACTTATTAAGCTTGGAATCTATTTCTTCCATAATGCCGAGAGCTTCTGTTACTGCCTTCTTTGCTCCCCAGCCATGAGCCTCAACATATACTTCTGTGTCAAAAAACAATTTGGTTTCTTGATAATTAACATTACGTTGATAATACTCATAACCTTGCCAAGACGATATACCGATAATAATCAACAGAAATAAAAGTATCTTAAAGCTCTTTTTATGGTACATGCTGAACTTATCCTCTATTTGCATTTGAATAATACTTTATTGCGTTATGCCTATGCCTCTTTTATTGTTTCACTCTCTTCCTTTTCGCCCTCAGAAGCACTCCTGAATTCCTTGATACCTCCGCCTAAAGCTTTTCCTAATTGGGGCAGCTTTCCTGGTCCAAATACGATTAGAGCGATGACCAAACCTATTACAGCTACAGTTGGGGTAATCATTCCAAAAATCAATTGCATTTTTATCTCCTCCATTTTATATGATTAGTATAAACTCACAAAAATATTAAGAAACCCCTGTTTATAGATTATCGCAAGATATAAAGTATTATTCAATATATCCTAAAGTAAATAATAATTGTTTGTAGAGTTAGTGTCAATATTCGTCCACCAAAAGCTCCTAAAAACCATCTAACTGTTCCTGATGTTAAGCACAAAAAATGATTTAAGAAAGAGCATTCCTTATACAAATGGTTATTCAGATCCCGCATTCTCTAGTATGATAGGTTAATTAGGCCAGATACTAACGGCATGGTGCCACCCGCAGCAAAATTTATAAAAATGCTGATAATAGTCTGTAAGGGCTATTACCAGCATTACATCAATTTAGAATTACTCTTGTTTAGGGGGATGCCCCAACATTTAACAGAGAACCTTTAATTATTAATGCGTCTGTGGCGCTTGAGCAACCGCCGGATACTTGTACATCTCCGGCCACTCCAGCCACCATCTGTATTTATCGATGCTTTCTGTGCCGTACCCAAACATATCGTCAATTGTTTTCAGCAATTTTGCGGAAGCTTCATTTTTACTTCCAATCCAGGTTCCAGCCTGGTGGAACCAGGAATCCTCCTTGGAGTTCCAGGGGCAGACTTTCATGCACCGTCCGCAGGACACTCCGTCTTCGTTAAGTATCCTGAATTCTGCACATTTTTTCATATCGCTGTTCCAACGCAGGTATCCGTTATACTCCACAAGATCCGAATCATACGTAATGGATTGGTTGGGACAGTTTTCAGCACATTTTTTACAGACCCTGCAGAAATCCTGCAGTCCAAAGTCAATCGGTTTGTCGGGCGCCAGCGGTAAATCAGTAGTAACAGCAGCAACTTTATGCCGGAACCCCAAGCGGGGATGAATTGAACAGTCACCGGTACGGGAAAGCTCCCCCAACCCAGCTGAAATTACTGCCGGTGGCATAACCGCGTTATAATTGAAAGCATGATTTGCCCTGGCATTATATCCAAGGCTCCGGATATAAGTGGCTAAGATAACTGCTATATTACCGGTTGCATGATAACTCTTCATAGACATTGCACCGCTGATTCCGTCATACCCAGTGGATCCCAACATGGTTTGAAGATTTTGGTCAACCATCACGACGATGACGTAAGGCAAGCGTTCTGTTACCGGTATGACACATTCTTCTACAGGTTTGGTCATCAAACCAGCCTTATCCGTAAGTTTCTGGGAATAATAAGCATATTCTGGCATCTTGCCGATACCGACTTCATCAGCGCGCAAAAAATAGGCGGCATCTTTAATATGCTGGGACATTTGTTCCGGATCAGGGATCTCCAGTTTTTTGGGAGACGACTTTCCTTCAACCGCAGCGGGCGGAGCAATGAACATGCCTGCATTGGCTATTGCCGCTCCAAAAGGATGCCTGAAAAAGAAACTCAAAGACGCCGCTTGTGTCTTTTTATTAGGAAGCAACCCCCTGGTAGCCAAATTGAATCCCATATCAGCTTCGCTGAAGTTCTTAACTTTTCCGACAATTTTTGTAGTACCTAACCACTGATCATTATTTTCCGCAAAATGTACTGTCGCACTGCCATAGTCATGCTCAGGATGAAGTTTGGACCATTGTCCCTTTGCTGCAGCAGTATACTTCAGACTTGCTCCGGCTGCGTTAGCTACTTTGGCAGGAGCTTTTATCGCTCCAATCACTCCCATCGCAGAGGCTGCAACGCCAGCTTTGAGAAAATTCCTGCGACTTAGCTGAAACTTTTTCTCTTGTTCATTAATCACCATATTTTCACATCCTATCAAGCTTGTAATTCACCTGTATTCCCCGCTTTTTTCACACCAATGAATCCCAGCAGGCGGGCCTGAACAACGGCAAGAACCACAGATATCCCCAGAAACAGGAATATTGCTGTGCTTGTGGCTTTGACATGTCCAACCGATGCGTTAATGTAGATAAAGGAAACCCCCATCCAGGTAATCCCATACCAGATAACAAACAAGGCCCAATTAACTACTGTTTTCCACATTTGTTCACGTTTAGCACGAGGTTTAATAAATAAAATACCCGCTAAGAATAATACGCCCGCTAAAAAAATTAAGAATGTACCCATCATTTTCACCTCCCTTTTGATAATTCAGTCATTTTTATGACTATAGGTACATTGTATTTAATAATTTTGAGTGAAGTTTAGTTGTATAACTAAAACTATACATCTTCAAAATATTTTTTTGTTTTAAACTGTTGACTAGAAAATTGAATAGAGACACAGGTAATTTAAAATAATACAAAAAAATACTCCATTTCTCTAATGAAATGGAATTCAAAAAATAATTTGTACAAAATGAATTGTCAAACTTAATTCTAATAAATATATTTATAAATATGCTTCTCATGGGTTAATTCTTTAAGTTTTTCCAGATCATGAATAATTATTTTGTCTTTTTTCTTTTCAATAATTTTTTGCTCCTTTAAATACTTTAATACTTTGGAGACTGTAACATAATGTGCTCCTGTTATCTCAGAGATAAATTGCAATGATAAGTCCATACGTATTTCGTAAGAATCTCCTACCGATATTCCATTGGTAAGATAAAGTCCATGCAGCAATCTTAAGATTCTAATCGTTGGATTGTAAAAGTCTCTTTCTATCGTTTGTCTCATATAATAACTTACTTTGGAAAGACAATTTCTAAGCACTTCAAAGATCATGTCTTCATCTTGACGGAAAATAATTCTGAGGTGCTCTTCGAAAAAAAGACATACTTTAGAATCTTCTATGGCAACCGCATAAGTATCATTTTCATTTTCCATCTTATACAAACGACCTAAAATTCCATTTTCTCCTGAAAAATAAATCACTCTTTCCCTGCCGTCTTCCGTCATCAGGTTCAAACTTATCCTTCCGGAAAGCACATAAACCAGCATATAATCCTTACCTCCCGGTAAGATTACATTACTGTCCTTAGCATAGGTTTTTACTACTCCTATATGCGTGAAATCCCTCAGTTTTTCAATCGGATAGAAAGTGTCAGGAATAGCCCTTGCCCCCTCGCATCTTCCATAATCGTATTGCATACGCTTCCTCCTTCCAATTATTCACCACCATTACCAGCCCAGGATTTATTTTGCCACCCACTAAATCCCTCTTGTAATAACAGATGTACGTCCCGCAACTAAATTCTACACCAAAAAACAATTAAAAACGTAACAATTGAATCTAGTCCGCGCCAGGAAGAACACATTAACCAAATACCGTACTTAAAAAGCAATGCAAATTCAATGCATATATTTTACATTATACTTAAATTTATTATACAATTATTTTTGCTATTTTAATTTAACATATAACTAAAACCTCAAGTTTTACACTTTTAATATTTCCTCTGATCAGGTATTCGACACTCAGAAAAAGATAATTCTTTCTACTATTAGATTAAATATTATTAAGAGGCACGTTCAGTAACGTGCCTCTTAGTAATACTTAGAAATTAAGTTAATTCAATTAACTGGGAATATTGATTTTATAAAGCTCGGGCCATTCCAGCCACCACTTATATTGGGTAATCTCTTCTGTACCGTAACCGAACATATCATCAATTTTCTTAAGCAATGCTGAGGCGGTCTCGCCTTTGCTGCCGATCCACAAGCCTGCTTCGTGGAACCAGGAGTCTTCCTTGGAATTCCACGGGCAGACTTTTACACATCGGCCGCAATTGACACCTTCGTCATTTCCGGCCCGGAAGGTCGCGCATTTCTTCATATCACTGTTCCAGCGCAGATAACCGTTTTGTACAACAGGATCTTTATCATGGGTAATGGCACCGGCCGGACAATTGTCCGCACATTTATTACAAACCCGGCAGAAATCCAGCAATCCGAAATCAATGGGTTTATCGGGCACGAGCGGCAGATCGGTTGTGACTGCGCCGCATTTGTTGCGGAATCCCATTCTGGGATGAGCAACGCAGTCTCCCGTACGGCTGAGCTCACCCATTCCGGAAGCGATAAGCGCCGGCGGAACGGCCAGATCGTAGTTGCCAAAGTGATGCGCCCTGGCATTATAACCTAGACTCCGAATGTACCGCGCCATAATGACCGCAATATTTGCTACGGCATGATAACACCGGAATGACTGGGATACGGATATTCCGTCATAGCCGGTCGAGGCTAGATAAGTTTCCAAATGCTGTTCCACAGCAAACGTAATAACATAGGGCAAATCCGGTTCTGTGTTCGGGATCTGGTGAATCGGCGTATCCGGCGGAACGATACCCGCGGGGAACAGCCCCTGGGGCGGAACCTGCTTAAATCCATAATAAGCATAGGACGGCATATTGCCGATACCGACTTCATCTGCCCTGAGATAATACGCAACATCTTTCATATGCTGGGACATTTGTTCCGGATCGGGTATCGGAAGTTTCTCGGCATTCGGGACACCGATACAAATCTCATCCGGGCTAACCGTCGCTATTGCCCAGCCAATTCCATCTGTAAGCGGATATCGCTTGGTCTGGGTAAGAAATCCCCATCTGGCCTTCTCTCCGAGTAACCCTCTAAGCGCCAAAGTAAAACCTGAGTCGTATTCACTTGATCTCTGAATCGGCCCCACAATCTTGCTTGTTCCCAACCACTGGTCGTTATGCTCGGCAAAACTTACCGAAGCGCCGCCATAGTTGACAGTAGGACGCAGTTTTGACCATTGTCCCTTTGCCGGCGTATAGTCTAAGCCAAAGTTACTTACAGCCGCATTTGCTATCTTCGATGGAGCTGCGACCGCTCCCATTACACCCATGGCTGCTGCAGCTACACCGCTTTTTAAAAAGCCGCGGCGGCTTACCTGCCCAGGCAGCTTTTTACTTTCGGAATGATCCGACATCAATTTTCCTCCTTTCAAGCCTGTGAAGACTCGGTGACCTTCTTTTTCATTCCAATAAACCCTAATACGCGGGCTAACACTACGGCCAGAACCACCGAGATCCCACCAAACAGGAAAATAGCAGTACTTGTGGCCTTGACGTGTCCTACACTGGCATTAATGTAAACAAATGATACCCCTATACATGTAATAAAAAACCAAATAACAAAAGTTACCCAAACAGTCACGGTCTGCCATGTTTTATTTTGCTTGGCTCTGGGTTTGACGAAAAGAACTCCCGCTAAAAAAAGAATACCAGCCAGGAAAATTAACAAAGTACTCATTTTTTCACCTCCTTTAATTTCACAAATTATATCCCTTGCCAAGCTTTATTGTACTCGTTTTTAAATGTTGGGCATTATCGACTGTTAATCTTTTCTATCCTTGTACGAATATTTTTTATCATTGTTAATATAAGGCCATCTCTTATCTCGACAGATATGATACTGAGATTGATGGCGTATTTCAGCAGGCCTTAAATAGGTGCTTAAAAATAAGAAGCCGCTGCCAACAATCCATAAAATTGCTGGCAGCAGCTTCTTTCGAGAAAACAGTATTTATTGTTTATCTGCCGGTATTCTGATTTTATACATTTCCGGCCATTCCAGCCACCACTTATATCGAGCAATTTCTTCCGTTCCGTAACCAAACATATCATCAATTTTTTTGAGCAGTGATGAAGCTGTCTGTCCCCTGCTTCCAATCCATATTCCGACATCATGGAACCAGGATCTTTCCTTGGAATTCCACGGACAGACTTTTACACACCTGCCACAGTTAACGCCTTCCTCGTTGCCGGTTCTAAACGCTGCACATTTATAGGCATCGGTATTCCAGCGCATGTAGCCGTTAAATGGTATGGGATCTACATCATAGGTTATCGCTTGGTTCGGGCAGGTTTCGGCGCATTTTTTACATACCCTGCAGAAATCCAGCATACCAAAGTCGATCGGTTTATCCGGTACCAAAGGCAAATCTGTCGTAACTGCGGCTACTTTATTTCTGAATCCCATCCGGGGATGCGCCACACAGTCCCCTGTACGGGTCAGTTCTCCCATACCGGCTGCAATCAAAAGAGGTCCCATAACCGCATGATAATTCCCGAAATGATGGGCCCTGGCATTATAGCCTAAGTTACGAATGTATTGTGCCATGACGACAGAAATATTGGCTGTAGCATGATAACTGCGGAAGGACTGCTCAAGGGAAATTCCGTCATACCCCGTTGAAGCCGCATACGTCTCCCAATGCTGTTCCACAGCAACACAAATAACGTAAGGCATTGACTCCGTAACAGGTACATCATCATAAGGGGTTTCAAGGGTAACAATGCCGGCAGCATAGGCTCCTTCAGGCGGATCCATAACCGCTTTATAGTAGCCATAGGCTGGCATTTTCCCGATCCCTACTTCATCCGCTCTCAGATAATACGCAAGATCTTTGATATGCTGAGACATTTGCTCCGGATCAGGAATCGGAAGTTTATCCGGCTTCGGAACGCCGTTTACAATGTTTTCTTTGCTTATTTCCTGCGTTGGAAGCATCAGGGCATCTCCGAGTGGATATCTTATCGCCTGCGAAACAAATCCATATTGGGACTTCTTTCCCAGTAATCCTCTAATTGCATATGGAAATCCACCGTCAGATTCATTTGTTCTTTCTACCTTTCCCAGAATCTGAGAGGTTCCAAGCCACTGATCATTATGCTCTACAAAATGGACTGCGGCGCCGCCGTAATCCATCTTCGGCTTTAATTTTGACCATTGGCCCTTGATGGGTGTATACTCCATTTGTTTATATAATGAATTTTTGTACCCGAGATCAATTACAGCATTTGCCACTCCGGGCGAACTTGCAATTGCTCCCATCACGCCGAGGGCCGTTGCAGCGGCCCCTGCACCTGCTTTTAAAAAACCCCGGCGGCTTACGTGCGCTTGCTGATTGGGTTTTTTATTTCCTTTTTCCGGAATCTCTGACATTAGTTCTCCTCCTTTAGGCTTGTGACGTATGATCTACTTTTTTCTTCATCGTGATGAATCCCAAGATACGCGCTAAGATGATAGCCAGCACCACGGAAATTCCTCCAAATAAGAAGATTGCGGTGCTTGTCGCTTTGACGTGCCCTACGCTGGCATTAATGTAAACAAACGAAATTCCAATCCATGTGATGAAATACCAAACGACAAATAGAGCCCATACCAGCACTGTCTGCCAAATTTTATTTTTAGCAGCGCGCGGCTTGATAAAAAGGATACCGGCTAAAAAAAGGACACCCGCTAAGAAAATCAAAAAAGTACTCATTGTTTTACACCTCCTATCTTCTCGTTAGTAATATCTTAATTAATTAACATTGTATTAGATTTAACAAAACCAGACTTAGTCTAGTATAAGAATTTTTCTTTACAGTTTATTTTTTTATAATGATATAAATAAAAAAAATGCCGACAATGACTTTGTCGACAATCTAATGGTCTTTCGGCTGCGTTCAAGTTTTCATCCACTCTTCAATCAAATCATGTAACCGTGGCAAATCATAGATAATAATCTTGCCTGAATTTTTCTTCAGAATATTTTCTTTCTTCAAATAGCGAAATAGTTTGCAGATTGTCACAAAATGAACACCGGTTATTTCGGATATCGCCTTTTGTGATACTCTTTCATCAATCTCATAAACATGGTCAACCTGGTCAACTTCTTTTCCCTTCTGACGGCAGAGTTCATAAAGCAACCTTAAGACCCGGACTGATGGTTTATAAATTGCCATTTCTTTAGATTCACGCATAAAATAAGTGCATTTCGATGCATAACAGGTAATAAATTCAATAAGAACTTCTTTATCCTGTTGAAATATACTAAGAAGTTGTTCTTTATCAAAGAAGCAAACCGTACTCCTTTCCTCTGAAACAACATGAACAAAACATTCCTCAATGGCAAATAATCGGTCCGCAAAAGTAAAAGGGTCAGCGTAAAACATAAACTTTTGCCTTCCATCATCATTCATAAAGCTAATACCCAATTTTCCCGAAAGCACAAAGACAACTTTATTAATGATCTCTCCAGGCAAAACAATCGTATCTCCTTTGCGATAATTACGTATGACCCCCAAATGCGTATAATTACATAGTTTCAAAATCGGATAAAAATTACCTGGCAGAATACTATAGTGATTGCTTATTACCCTTTCCATTTTTGTCCCCTCCCCGCCAAAAGAGTCTCCAAAGCAAATTCTAATAACTTCCTTAATATCATTTTTTAGCATAGGCTAAGATCTCGGCAGAAGTTATAAAAAAAATTAATCCCTACTAAGTTCTCAAAATCAATTCAATATTTATTTATACTATCACATTCCTACATACCATTGCCGGAGATAAAAAAAACACCGCTGCCGGTGTTTAGTTTTTACTGTTCTCATTGATTATTTCCTTAAGCCGTTCCAAATCATTAATAATAATTTTATTTGTTGTTTTTTGCAAAATATTTTCTTTTTTTAGCCAGCTAAATACTCTGCAAATTGTAACAAAATGGACACCCGTCATTTCTGAAATTGCCCTTTGAGATAATTTCACATCTATTTCATAGACGTTGTCAACTACTTTACCTTCAGTAAGACATAATTCATGAATCAATCGTAAAACGCGAATCGATGGGTTGTAAAGGGCCATCTCCTTTGATCCATTCATAAAATGAAAACATTTTGATGAATAGTTTACGAGAAATTCATTAAGAATTTCATCATCCTGTTTAAAGATTATAAAAAGCTGCTCTTTGGTAAAAAAACAGATTTTGCTTTTTTCTTCTGAAATAACATGAACAAAACAATTTTCTAACGGAAATAGTCGATCAACTATGGAATATTGTCCAGCCTTGTACATCAATTTTTGCCTTCCGTCATCATTCAGAAAATTTACAGTGAGTTTACCGGAAAGTACATATATTATCCTATCTATTGTTTCTCCAGGTAATACAACGGTTTCCCCTTTTTGATAATTACGGACTACCCCCATATGGACAAAATTCTGCAATCTTTCTATAGGATGAAAAGAATCTGGGATAAGTTGCTCTTTAAGAGTTTCCTTCATAATCATTCACCCCTTAAAAAATTTAAACATACCAAAAAATTTATGTCATCTTTAGGATAATTGTTTGCATATGCTAAATTAATCATAGCGTACACCAAAAAAGGAATCAATGATATTAGCGTACGATAATATTATTGCTAAGAAAAATTTTGTATATTAATTGACCTTCTAATGTAACTGCACCGAGTTGGAAGAGGTCATATAAAAAGGTCATATTAAAGCCCCATTTGGAAAGCAGTCATTATAAATAATAGCATGTATTTGTATTAAAAAAAAATTCATGCAAATATTAACAAACACTAAAATATACAAATTAGTAGAGGATTATAATTTAGTTGCATCCCTCTTATAAGCGTTGCGATTTATAAGAATACTTGACAATTTGTTCTATTAATAAGGATTCTGAAAGCCCTATGCGGTTCGGACGATCTTTTAAAGGTTCGCTACATAAAAAAGATGTCCCAAAAGTTTCTTAATACTTTCGGGACACCCTCTTAAATAAATCAGAAATTAAGCAATATCACTTAGCTGGTACAGTTGGTACAGCTGGTATCTGAAATTTATAATTTTCCGGCCACTCCAGCCACCATTGATATTGGGTAAGATCTTCAGTTCCGTAGCCAAACATGTCGTCAATTGTTTTAAGAAATGTTGAAGCTGTCTCGCCTTTACTGCCAATCCACAGTCCGGCTTCATGGAACCAGGAGTCTTCCTTGGAATTCCAGGGACATACTTTGATACATCTTCCGCAGTTAACACCCTCATCGTTAGCGCAACGGAATACTGCACACTTCTTAGAATCGGTATTCCAACGGAGGTAACCATTGTGCGGTATAGGATCATCATCAAAGGTAATCGCTTGGGCAGGACAATTATCCGCACACTTTTTGCAAACTCTGCAGAAATCCTGCATGCCAAAATCAATCGGTTTATCTGCTACCAAAGGCAAATCTGTCGTTACTGCTGAAGATTTATGGCGGAAACCTATACGGGGATGGGCGGCAGAATCACCTGTTCGAGTAAGCTCGCCCATTCCGGCAGCGATTAGACAAGGCGTCATAACAACCTCGTAATTTACATAATGCTGTGCCCTGGCATTATAACCCAGGCTGCGAATATAATTCGCCATGATGACCGCCGCATTGGCAGCTGCATGGTAGGACCGCATGGATTGGACAACTGAAATACCGTCATACCCTGTAGAAGCCATACTCGTTTCCAAATGCTGCTCTACTGCCAAACAAATAACGTAAGGTAATTTATCTTTGATAGGAACATCTGTCATTGGCGTCTGAAGTGGGACAGCGCCGGAAACATAAGCACCTAGAGGCGGGGCCTGGGTGCCTTTGTAATAAGCGTAATCAGGCATAACGCCGATACCCACCTCGTCGCAGCGAAGATAATACCCGAAATCTTTAATATGTTGGGACATCTGTTCCGGGTCCGGAATCTGGAATTTGTCTGGACTTGGCTTGCCACTGACCATTGCCGCGAGGGGTGACATCGGTATTTGAAAAGAAGCCGCCATAGGATATCTTTTGCCTTGTGTCATTATTCCGTACTTTGCTTTATCGCCTAATAATCCTCTGAAAGCTAAAGCAAATCCAGCGTCTTTCTCGTTTGTTTGAATTACTGGCCCAACAATCTTGGATGTACCTAAGCATTGATTGTTAATTTCAGCATAACGTACTGAAGCACCGCCATAGTTGTTAACAGGACGCAATTTCGACCATTGTCCTTTGGCGGGCTGATAGGTTAAACTAGCTGATGCTGCGTTGGCCATCTTGGATGGCGCTGCAATCGCCCCCATGACGCCCATCGCTGCTGCGGCTACCCCGGTTTTCAGAAAACCACGACGGCTTACTGAAACTTCCTGCCGGGGTCCTTTTTCTTTATTACCTGAATTTACGGACATTAATTTTCCTCCTTTAAGCTTGTAATGAGTCATTGACCTTTTTCTTTGCACCAATAAATCCTAATACACGGGCTAAGACGACAGCCAGAATTAGCGAAATCCCCCCAAACAGGAATATCGCTGTACTTGTCGCTTTGACATGTCCGACACTGGCATTGATGTAAACAAAGGAAATCCCCATACAAGCGATAACAAAGAAAATAACATATAAGGTCCAAATAATCACGGTCTTCCAAATCTTATCCTGCTTTGCACGAGGTTTGATAAAAAGGACACCGGCTAAGAAAAGAATTCCCGCCAAAAAAATTAAGAATGTACTCATTTCTTTCACCTCCCTCCTGACTTATTCAATTGATAATATAACTTTATCAAGTTCATTTTAATTCTTTTTCAATTTTGGATATTAGCAGTTTTTAAGATTTTTGAAATAATTAGATTCCAAAATTATTTAGAAACCTCGTATTTGCGATGTTGATTTTTGTTTATTTTCGGAAAAAAAAATGAACCCCATGAATTATTTGATCATGGAGTTTGTTAGCAACCTAAATGGAGCCATTTGGGGCATTACATATAATATTTCATATTCATATCAATGGTATCTTTAAGCCTTTGCAAGTCATAGATAATGATTTTATCCGAAGTCTTCCGCATAATTTTCTCTTTCTTCAGCCATCCAAGAATTTTACAGACTGTCACCGAATGAACACCTGTTATTTCTGAAATGGTCTTCTGTGTTAACTTAATATCTATTTTATAGACATCATTAACTAACTTTCCTTTGGTTAAGCAAAGTTCATTGATCAGTCTCAGAACCCTGGCGGATGGACTATAAAAGTCCATCTCCTTGGCAACATGCATAAAAAAACTACATTTGCACGTAAGATTTGTAATGAATTCGTCATGTGTTTCATCATCTTTTCTAAATATTTTATATAGTTGTTCTTTTGAGAAAAAACAAACCGTACTGTTTTCTTCTGCGACAATGTTCCCAAGAATTACTTGATACGAAAACAAATTATCAACGACACAATGACGGCAAGCATAAAACATTATTTTTTGTTTTTTATCTTCAAAAAAGTTTAAACTTACCTTTCCTGAAAGCACATAAATGACTCTGTCAATTTTTTCTCCAGCCGGGATAATAAACTCTCCTTTTTGATATTTACGTACTACGCCCATATGAACATATTTTTGAAGACCTTTGACAGGATAAAAATTATCTGGGATTATGCAGTAATCTTTGATAACCTCATTCATACGATAACTTCCCCTCCAAAATAAAATGATACGGAGATAATCATTACGTACGCATTAACAAAGTTAGTGTGGGATAACTTTTCTTAGATAATCGTACCATGCCATCTTCAAAAAATCTACATTAAGTTGAATAGTCTTTGTAAACACGCCTTATATCCTGATTGCTACATAAAAAAGGTGTCCCAAAAGTTCTCCTGATACTTTCGGGACACCCTTATAAAACCAAACTTACAAATTAAATATTAATTAGGTTGGTATTTTAATTTTGTAATTTTCCGGCCACTCAAGCCACCATTGATATTTGGTGACATCTTCGGTTCCGTAACCAAACATATCGTCGATTGCTTTAAGGAATTTTGAAGCTGTCTCACCTTTGCTGCCGATCCATAGTCCCGCTTCGTGGAACCAGGAATCCTCTTTGGAATTCCAGGGACACACTTTAATACATCTGCCGCAGTTGACGCCTTCTTCATTGCTGGCCCTGAAAGCTGTACATATTTTTGCATCCGTATTCCAACGCAGATAGCCGTTATGTTCCACTGGATCTACGTCGAAGGTGATCGCTTTAGAAGGACATTCATCTGCGCATTTTTTGCAAACCCTGCAGAAATCCAACATCCCAAAATCAATCGGCTTATCCGGGGCTAACGGTAAATCGGTGGTGACAGCTGCTACTTTCGTGCGGAATCCAAATCTGGGATGAGCAACACAGTCTCCAGTACGGGTAAGCTCACCCATTCCGGAAGCGATCAGACACGGACCCATTACGGCTTCATAGTTGCCAAAATGTTGGGCTCTCGCATTATAGCCTAAATTCCGAATGTATTGCGCCATAATGACAGAAATATTAGCCGTAGCATGATAGCAGCGGAACGATTGCGATACGGAGATTCCATCATATCCAGTCGTTGCCAAGTAGGTTTCCAAATGCTGCTCCACCGCAACAACAATAACATTTGGCAGGTTACCCGTCACAGGCGCTTTTGAGATTGGGGCATCAGGGGGAACTGCACCTGATGCATACGCTCCTTGCGGCGGGGCCATTGTACTTGCATAATAAGCATAGGCAGGCATTTTGCCAATCCCTACTTCGTCAGCTCTCAGATAATAGGCGAGGTCTTTGATATGCTGTGACATCTGTTCCGGATCCGGAATCGGCAGTTTATCAGGTCTAATAGGTCCATCCACCATATCAGGTCCGCTGATTGCTCCAAGAGGGTTTAAGAACCCGGTTCCCAATGGGTATCTTGGAGCTTGTTGGAAATACCCGTATTTTGCTTTTTCACCTAAAATACCTCTAATGGCCAAGCAGAATCCGCCGTCTTGTTCATCGGTTTTCTGAACGGACCCAAGGAGCTTACTTGTCCCAAGCCACTGGTCGTTATGCTCCACAAAACTGACCGAGGCTCCTCCGTAACTCATCTGCGGCTTCAGTTTCGACCATTTACCCTTACCTGCCGCTTTATAACCCAACGTACTAACCGTTGCGTTCGCCATCTTTGATGGAGCCGCAATTGCACCCATAACACCCATAGCAGCAACTGCTGCCCCGGTTCTCAGAAAACCGCGGCGGCTTACCGAAAATTGCTGCTTGGATTCTTTCTCTTTATTTCCTGAAATTTCGGACATTAACTTTCCTCCTCTAAGCCTGTAATGACTCGGCCTTTTTCTTTGTACCGATAAATCCTAAGATACGGGCTAAAACCACAGCCAAAATCAGCGAAATCCCCCCAAACAGGAAGATAGCTGTGCTTGATGCTTTGACATGTCCTACACTGGCATTGATGTAAACAAAGGAAACTCCCATACAAGCGATAACAAAGAAAGTTACATATAAGGTCCAAATAATCACGGTCTTCCAAGTCTTATCCTGCTTCGCACGCGGTTTGATAAAAAGGACACCGGCTAAGAAAAGAATTCCTGCCAAAAAGATTAAAAATGTACTCATTATTCTTTTCACCTCCTTACTCAAATATCTTTTAGAAGTTGCATTCCATAATTTATTTTAAGCATAAGTTAAATTTAAAGTTTTAGTCTCACATAAAAGTATTATTTATTAGACAAAAAATTTTATATTTTAACTGGTTTAATTAACATCCATTAACTTTTTTGTGTGTATTTTGTATTATACTAATTGTTAAAAAGAATCAAATGGAAAATTTGTATCAAAGTTCCAGCCACTCATTAACTAATTCTTTAAGCCTTTCCAAGTCAATAACCATGATCTTATTTGTTGTTTTATACAAAATGTTTTCTTTTTTTAGAAATCCGAATATTTTGCTTATCGTCACAAAGTGTACACCTGTTATTTCAGAAATAGCCTTTTGAGATAGTTTAATGTCTATTTGAAAGACATTATCAACCGACTTCCCTTGGGTGAGGCAAAGCTCGTAAAGTAAACGTAAGACCCGGACCGATGGATTATAAAGAACCATCTCCTTGGCTTCCCGCATAAAATAGCCACATTTTGATGAATAGTTTGTGATGAAATCAGAAAGCACTTCTTTGTCCTGCTGGAAGATTTCAAAAAGTTCTTCTTTGGAAAAAAAACAGATTGTGCTATTTTCTTCTGCAATAACATGAACATAACTTTCGTCAAATGGAAATAATCTATCGGCATAGGTATGAGGATCCGCATAGTACATTAATTTTTGCCTTCCGTCTTCATTTAGAAAGTTTATGCTCAATCTTCCTGAAAGCACATAAACGATCTTGTATATTAATTCTCCAGGCAAAACAACGGATTGTCCTTTGGAATAATTCCGAACAACTCCCATATGAATGTAATTTTGTAGCTTTTTAACGGGATAAAAATTATTTGGTAAGATGTAATAACTATTTGTTTTTTCCATACTTACATTCTCCCCTTGAATTTTTTACTGACAACTTTCTCACAGGTAAAAATACTTGATTTTCAAAAAGATACTTATCTCCTTATACTTTACATTCCCTACATCACTTCCTTACCTTACTTTGCTTTGCAATTCAAACAATTACAAAGCTTGGCTATAATATTATATTTTTTTTCTATATATTTTTTTAGTAGAAACTAAATGGCCTTAATTTGTTTAGCATAAGCTAAATTGCCCACTATTATAACATGATAGACTTTCTATGTGATAACCACTCGATAAGAGTGGTTATTTATTATTTCCGTTCATTATTTCTTATATTTTTTTCCAAAGGGAGGATTTATTATGGAAAATGCAAATCAGGAAAACCCTTATAACACTGAGGTCGGTAATGGAGCTGATATTCTGGAATGTCTGAATAGAGCACTCCCTTACTTTCACAAAATGATACCTCTGGATAACATGATTGCCCTCTCTGATACCGAAAAGTATCTTAACAGTGTCGAAAGTGAAAAAACAAGGATGCCTTTCAACGTCATAGGAATGCCGCTGCCTCCGGGTGATGCCCTTGCTGAAGCGGTACGCACTGGTCAGCATACTGTTATGACAGTCCCTGCGGAAGTATTTGGTTTTTCCTTTAAAGGCTTTTCCTTTCCGGTCAAAGATGATAACGGTAAAATAATCGGAGGCATCGGCCTGGCCTTTAATCTGGAAACCCAGAATTTACTTACCGACACAGCACAATCTTTGTCCGCCTCTTCACAAGAGGTCACAGCAACAACCGAGGAATTGTCTGCCGCTGCCATGAAACTGGCCCAGGAATTGGAAGGAATAAAATCCAGGGGCGAAAGAGTTCTGGAAGAAATCAAAAAAACCGATGAAATTCTCAAGTTTATTAATGATCTAGCAGCCAACTCCAACCTCCTAGGCATTAATGCCGCTATTGAAGCTGCCCGGGCAGGCGAACAAGGACGCGGATTTGCCGTTGTCGCGGAAGAAATAAGGAAGATGGCTACCAACAGTGCTTCTTCAATCAAAGATATAAAAGAAATCGTTTCTTCTATTAAAGACGAATCCACGAAGTTAATTAGTCAAGTCATCCAAGCCTCCGGATTAGGCGAAAGCCAAGCTGCTGCTTCTGAGCAAATCACAGCTTCCATGTCCGAATTGGCATTATCCGCTGAAAATATTATGAAAGTGGCCCAGATACTTTAGCTTAACTCGGGAACCGTTAAGCAAACCCTAAGTACCAATTTGTGTAAGTAAACAGGTAAATAAAAAAGCGACGTACTTAAACGGTGCGCCGCAGAAAATTTATATTATGGGTTTATAAAATTATAAGCGGCAGATATTGCACCCACCGCTTAAGATTCTATATTCGTTATTAGTATTTGATCTTATATCTTTCCGGCCATTCCAGCCACCATTTATATTTATCAATCGTTTCAGTGCCATACCCAAACATATCATCGATAGATTTGAGGAGTCTCGCATTACTTTCTCCTCTGCTGCCTATCCATATCCCCGCTTCATGGAACCAGGAATTTTCTTTAGAGTTCCATGGACATACTTTCATACAACGTCCGCAAGAAGAACCTTCTTCGTTTGTGCACCTGAAGATCGTACATTTTTTGAAATCGGAATTCCATCTCAAGTACCCGTTGTGTTCGACATAATCCTTATCAACTGTAATCGCACCACTTGGGCAGTACTCCGCGCACTTTCCACAAACCCTGCAAAAATCCTGTAACCCAAAGTCGATCGGTGGATCCGGCACGAGCGGAAGATCCGTTGTCACTGCAGCAACCTTATGCCTAAATCCCAAACGGGGATGAACCGTACAGTCTCCCGTTCGGGAAAGTTCACCCAACCCGGCAGCAATGACGACCGGAGGCATGACAGCCCCATAATTTCTGGCATGATGTGCACGTGCATTATAACCAAGGTTTCTAATATACTGAGCAAGTATAACCGCAATGTTTGCGGTTTGGTGATAACCGAGGAACGATTGCGAGCCGCTGATCCCGTCATAGCCGGTAGACGCCATGACTGTCAATAAATTCTGATCAACCATGACAACGATTACATAGGGCAGGCTCTCCGTATACGGCTTTGTCCAGGTTTCAACAGGCGCTAACATTTTATCTCTTCCTACCAACGCTCTATGCGAATAGTACGCGTAAGCAGGCATTTTTCCAATACCGACTTCGTCCGCCCGTAGGAAGTACGCGCAATCTTTAATATGTTTGGACATTTGTTCAGGATCTGGAATCTCCAGTTTCTGAACAGCAGGTTTCCCGCTGACCGCAACATCCGGACCAACATATGTAAGCCCAGCAGCGATTGATGCACTAAACGGATGTTTAGCGACAATGGTGAGCGATCCTACTCTGGTCTTTTCTCCCAATAATCCTCTTCCTGCAAGGTTGAAACCCATGTCCGCTTCACTTGTATTTTTAACAGCACCTACAATTTGAGTTGTCCCCAGCCATTGATCATTATTCTCTACAAAACGGACAGCAGCTCCTCCATAGTTTACTTCAGGGCGCAATTTTGACCATTGTCCCTTGGCCGCAGGAGTATAAAGTGTGTCACTGGCCGCATTAGCGACTTGGTTAGGAACTTTTACGGCTCCTATAATGCCCATCGCTGCTGCGGCAGTTCCTGCTTTCAGGAAACTCCTACGGTTAATTTTGAGCCCTTGTTTCTGCTCACTTTTCTCCATCTTTTCTCCCCCTTTAAGCTTGTAAAGAAGTTGGATTCCCTGTTTTCTTTACTCCAATGAAACCTAGTAATCTGGCCAGGATAACTGCCAACACTACAGATATCCCTAAAAACAGGAATATCGCAGTACTTGTTGCTTTCACATGACCAACAGATGCGTTGACATAAACAAAAGAAATCCCAATCCAAGTCATCCCGTACCAGATAATATACAAGCTCCAGTTCAGGACAGTCTTCCACCTTTTTGCCTGTTTGGCATAAGGTTTAATCAGAAGAATCCCCGCTAAAAATAAGATACCAGCTATAAAGACCAAAAAAGTACCCATAACTTTTTCACCTCCCCTTTTTAAATAGTCACCGGAAACTCTCCCTTAGTTCCATAATGGTTCCAAGTGGATATATTTTAGTTTCCAGATGCTACTTCATTTGAGAAAATATTGCTATGGGTACATTGTATAAAATGTCTTAAGAGAAAAGTTTTAATCTAGATTAAAAACCATAGACATGTTAAGAATGTTGTTTTTCTTCAATTAGACTCCAAAAATTTGCATATCATAACTAAGACTTATATAGTTATTTTGTATAAAAATATGAGTTCCCTGTGTCAGCGTTTTGAGCTTTTCGTTATCATAGATAATAATTTTATTCTTCTTCTTTTCCAAAATATTCTCACTTTTTAAACAATTCAATACTTTGGAAACGGTCACATAATGTGCACCAGTAATTTCCGAAATATTTTTTAGAGACAAATTAATATTGATTTCGTAAGAATCCTCAAGCGGTATAGACTGCGTTAAGTAAAGCTCATAGAGCAACCTTACAATTCTGACCGCCGGACTAAAACAATCTATTTCTGCAAATTGTTTTATGTAATATGACATTTTAGTTACATAGTTTTTTAATAAATCAAATACAAGTTCTTCATCCCGACGAAAAACTTCTCTAAGTTGTTGCTTAGAGAAGAAACAGATGCGACTGTCTTCTATAGCCATCACATAAATATCATTACAAGTCTCATACAAACGTCCGATTAAACCGTACTGCCCGGCATAATATAATAATCTTTCCCGTCCGTCATCAATTATTTTATCGACCCTTAACTTTCCCGAAACCACATAAATTATTACAGAAGTCGCTTCACCAGGCATGACAACAACGCTTCCTTTAGCAAAATATTTTGTGGTCCCCAGGTCAACGTGTTGTTGAAATCTTTCAACAGGAAAAAATGTGTCCGGAATCGGTACCAGATTTTTATTCAATTCTTCTTCCATATCCTAATTCCCTTACCTCCATTTTTTTCTGTCTGTTTCGGCATTACTGTTGAGGGTAAAAAAACATGTAAAGACATAAAAGATCATTAGATTGAGGTAAAGCAGTAGATATACTACTGCTTTATTTTTAAGCAAGCGAGGTTTTATATTATTTTACCTGGTATTTAAATATTCCGCAGGTAGTCGAGACTACATAATTTTGTAGATTTACATGAGAGACATAAATAAGGTAAATCCTATAAGCAATCCTGCTTTTGCTTCCTCACAAGGAAGAAAATCCAACATGGGCTTTAAAGCCTCATGTCCGTCCGGATATTTTGTGTAATCAATATTTTCTTGCATTAATAATTCCTCCCTTATTTGTAATTTCTGACGAATTCGCTGACAGCTAATAAATTTTCCCGATTGCAGTCCTGGGGTGCAGTTGTAAACTTGTCTGTGCTGAGAATAAGGCCCCCGTCTGCCCCAACTTCATCAATGACTCTTTTTACATAATCAATACATTGTTGCTTTGTTCCCTTGCTAATTAAATCCAGAGGTATTCCGCCCCATAAACATAAGTTCGGAAATCTCTTTCTGGTTTCGAATATATCATCCGATTCAACGTAGAAACAAAAATGTCCTTTGGGAAGTTCCTGCAAGTATTCCGTTATATGCTTTGTTGTACCTTCACTCAGTATAAACATTGTATTACCCGTTTCGACGACCTTATCCGCAATTTCTTTAAAGTATGACCAATAATATGTCTCAAACTGATGACGGTTTACCATATTCTGACTTAACAAGATTGCGAAAGCTGTAAAGCAACTGGTTGGAGAATCAACCTTTTTGATATTATTGATATCATTTTTGACAAAAAACTCATGATACGTATCACAAAATGCTTTTACTTTTTCCGGGCGAACCCTAAGATCCCTGGAAAGTCCCTTCATACCCCTTAAGAAATTATATAAAGATTCAAAAGCAGGGTATATTCTTGCGCCATTTTGCACGTCTAAGATAGGAGGAACTCCGCACTCATCAATAAGCCTTTTTGTTGTTTTTTCCATAGCTTGAGCGTATTCTAAAAATTTGCCCAGGGTATTTTGCAATGTTTCCAGCGGCATATCCTTCGTAAATAAAGAATACTTCCTAGGCATGATGTCTTCCCATAAGGTCTTCACAGGATTATTAATAAAATTATCATAATCCTCTTCTTTGAAGAAACATTGTTCTTTTACCATCATCGTGTTATTTTCGTCATTGATGAGATATTCATAATTACCCAGACTTCTTGTCATTTGCAATGGGTTTCTGTCGCCGATGTCCAATAGCAGATCAAATTGATATCTTTGTTGAAACTGAATAATCGCATCTTCCACACCCTGCGTGCTTACCAAAGCCTCGCTTAATTTCATACCTAAGTCATAATAACGCCACAGACAGTCATTGGTAACAAAGGGTACTCTGGATGGGCGTTTTTTCATACGTACGGCATCATCAAATATCTGAATCCTTTCGTTAAACAGTTGTTTGCTGTCCATAATCTCACCCTTCTTTCCATAATTATTTTTTAAATTTACCTGTCACTTGTATTTGACCATATTTTAACCTTAATCTACCCATCTTTGACATATTATCACGCCTTCTGCTGCATTTGTGGTAAATGCATCTGCAGCAATGTGCTTACAAGCTTCCGCCGTTACGGGATTCCCGCCAATGATCACCTTCACCTGCTCGCGTAGCCCTGCATCCGTAATCGCTGCCACGGCACTTTTCATCGAATCCAAAGCAATGGTTAAAACTCCGCTCATACCTACGATTTGAGGCTTTATCTCTTTTATTTTTTCTACAATGGTATCGGCAGGTACATCAATTCCGAGATCAATCACTTCAAAGCCGGCTGCCTCCGACATACTCCTGAAAATATTTTTACCGATATCGTGTAAGTCCCCTTGAACAGTGGCGAGAAGTATGCTTCCGGCTTTCTCCGTATTTTCTCCGCCTAAAAAGGGTCTAAGCGTTTCAATTGCAGTAGTAAGCAATTCCCCGGCGAAAATCAGATCACCAACAAAATATTCACCCTTTTCGAAAAGATCTCCAACGATCGCCATTCCTTGCTGACAAGCATTTACAACCTTTCCGGCTTCATCGCCGCTGGGGTTGGTTGCCGCGAAATCTTTTAGAATCCTTATTACCAATTCTTCATTAAGATCTCCCATCGCCTGGGTCAATACCCGATAATCTGCCATCGTAACATCTCTCCTTTATAACATTTTTTTTGATTAAGACCAGTGTTCCAACTAAATTTCTAACCATTTTGTGCTTACTTCGTATAATTTTTCAATAGTTTCAGGTTTATCCTGTCCCGGAAGATTAACATCGATCTCGTAACCTTCCTTGGCAAGCATATATGAAAGGCTGGCATAACTCGGCCTATATTTTCTAAATTGCTCCTCCTGTATTACAAGCTTATTATTTGGATAAACAGGAACTAATAAATCCTTTTCGTAAATACAGTCAAAGGAAGAAATTCGCCACATATCTTCCCTTTTTTCCACTCTGAAATGCAGCCGTGAATATGACATTAAATCTACTGGAAACCCGTCTAGTTCTCCTAAAATATGAATGGTTGCCATCATCTCGGCAACAGCCCTGTATTTGTTTAACCAAACTAAGGTGTTGTTAATTTTATGCTTTGCATCGGACAGCATTTTCTTGGATGCTTCAATAAACTCATGTCCTGTTCCTCTGAACCACGATATATTGACAGAAGAATCAGGATGAAAGCATTTCTCCATTTCATTCCATAACTTTTGGTCCCTGCAGTATCTTTCAAACTCAATCAATTCTCTAATATTAGATTTATCAACAACTTCTTCCACCGTGTTACTTCCCATACGTCTTTCAAACAACATACTTTTTACTCCTTACTTTTCAATAAAATCAGCTTAAATTAATCTTTAATCGTTGCAAAGATCAGTCTGTTAGCAATTGCTTCCTTGTTTAATTCATTTAGCAAATCCATTAGTAAACATTAAATTATACTATAGTACAATTTGACAAATACGTAATAGAGCCCGGCTATCCCACCTCGGAAATATGCTCATGGTTTAAAATTCGTTTGCGTTTTTGGATTTCATTATATACAATATATACAATTACACATAGCTGAACAATGTATCATAATTTAATTTTTAAGAATCAAAGGATGATTAATTCGTACTACAGCACAAACAACCATCCTTAAAGGAGCGCGAATGCGATTAACAGAGATCGTAACCCGGATCAATAAGTTTGCTACCTATTCTTTGCCTTTTAAAGACGAAACGGTAAATATTCAAACCTATGCCTTCATACAGAAGGAACAGACATATTATATTCCCGGATGCCTTTATATCGGAACAGTATCAGAATTGCCGCCAATACCGCCTAATATGAACGTGATTTTTTTATGCATCGAGGATATAGCGCTTCCAAGATTATATTTGGAAGCAACACATCTTAACCTTTGTTGCATTGCTAATTCAGAAATAACCCAGCACGAAATACTCGATCACGTCTCAGTGATCATAAACGAAGACGTTAATTTTTCCTGGAACCTTCAAAAATTATTTGATGCAGTATATTCAAATCTGGGGTTACAATCCCTCATCGATACAGCCACAGAAATCTTCGGACACCCTATGCTTTTACACGATACCAGCTTTAAAATCCTGGCATTCTCCGATGAAGCAAAAAATATTATTGGAATTATTGAAGATAAAAACGGCGACAAATATATCGATGCGAAAACAATCTCATTTATCCGCGATAATCATATCTATTCAAAGATACGCAACCATGGATATTCTGTTTACGTAAAAAAATCTGAACAATATAATGGAACACTCGTTGCAATCATCCATATACACGGAATTGAAGTCGCACAGTTAGCTATCTATGAAGCAGGCAAACAGTTTCAAGAAATCGATTTCAAGCTTATTAAACATTTTCGAAAAATATTATCGATAGAATTACAAAAAAATGATTTCTTTAGCATCAATAAAAACCTGTTGCCTAACTATTTCCTTACGGACTTGCTGGATAAGAGAATTAGCGACGAAGATTCGGTCAAAAGACGTCTTGATTATTTGAAATGGCCGGAGACAACCGCTTACCAGATCATGGTGATTAATAACGGAACAGGTAATGAATTTGAAAGTAAAGTGCCGTTTATTATCCGGTCGTTACAATCTTTCATCCCGAGTCATCAATGTATCGTCTATAAAAATGAACTCGTTGTCTTTATAGATGATACAATCAGGCATATTTTATTAGATGTATCAAATTCGGAATTTGTTGAATATTTGAAAGCAAATTCTCTTTTTGCCGGTATCAGCATACAATTTGCCAGATTATCAGAAAGTAGAAAATATTATTCCCAAGCTTTAAAAGCATATGAGCTTGCTCAACGCAAAAATATATATTTTTGCCTTTATGAAAAATGCACGCTGTATTTTCTTACCGAATTGATTAGTTCCCAAAGCGACATTGTAGATTTTTGCCATCCCTCGATTATTCAGTTGGCAAAAGAGGAAAAGGATAACGGGACGCCTTTTTTAGAAACGCTAAAATATTATTTATATCATACACATTCTCCAAATGATGCCGCCAAAGCTTTGTGTATTCATCGCAACACGTTATTTTATAGAATTAATAAAATAAAGCAGCTTACGGGCGTCACTTTGAATAACGCTGACGAACGCTTTCAGCTTTATCTTTCAATATTGTTACTGGAGTTTAATAATATAAGTCCGTCAAGTTTATCAAAGCGGTGACACGGGTCAATGTGTATTCTTCTAAGTTAAATAAATATTCTTTTACTTAATCCTTGCTAAACTTTTATTGGATTAGTCGTATTATACTATGTAATAGTTGCAGTCCGTCGTTTTTGATGGAACCGCAATTGCACCCATGACACCCATAGCGGCAGCTGCCCCGGTTCTCAGAAAACCGCGGCGGTTTACCAAAAACTGCTGCTTGGGTTCTTTTTTTTAATAAATCCATTTTTCGCTTGACCATATACAGGTACTTTCCTGTTACAAAATAAAAAGGCGGTGTCGCAAAACTACAAAAAAGTAGTTAGGCAACACTGCCTTCTTCTATACTCGAATGAAAAGCCAGCTAAATTATAAAATCATATGATCTGATTCTCCATCAGTGATGAATGAAGCAAATCATTATTTAGACGGCTGAGTTGTTTGGGTTGGCGGATATCCGGCCGGCATAGGAAATAGTTCAGGCCACTCCAGCCACCATTTGTATTTTGTAATTTCTTCTGTGCCGTATCCAAACATATCGTCGATCTGTTTAAGAAGAGATGCTGATTGTTTTCCTTTGCTTCCGATCCAGACACCGGCCTCATGGAACCAGGAATCTTCTTTAGAGCTCCAAGGACAGACCTTGACGCAGCGTCCGCAACTGAAGCCCTCCTGATTGCCCGTGCGGAAAGCCGCGCATTTCCTAAAATCGCTGTTCCAGCGCAGGTAGCCGTTATATTTTACGGGTTCTTCATCAAACGAAATCGCTTCACCCGGGCAGTTCTCCGAGCACTTCCTACAAACCCGACAAAAATCAAGCATTCCAAAATCGATCGGTTTATCAGGGACAAGCGGGAGATCCGTAGTGACAGCCGCAACCTTATTGCGGAAGCCCATACGCGGATGAGCAACGCAGTCACCGGTGCGTGTCAGTTCTCCCATACCGCACGCAATCAGGATCGGTCCCATTACTGAAGCATAATTGGCAAAGTGATGAGCACGGGCCCGATAACCAAGCGAACGAATATACTGCGCCAGCATAACGGTAATGTTGGCTGTTGCGTGATAGGCACGGTAGGATTGGCTTTTGGCGATGCCGTCATAACCGGTGGAGGCCAACCATGTCTCGAGATGCTGCTCCACAGCAACACAGATAACATATGGCAGCCGCTCCGTAACAGGTATTTCCTCCATGAGAAGATTGGGATCAATTTTGCCAGTTGCATAGTCCCCATGTGTCGGCGAGATTCTATGAGAATAATATGCATAAGCCGGCATTTTGCCGATACCAACTTCGTCAGCCCGCAAGTAATAACATGTGTCTTTGATATGCTTGGACATGATTTCAGGATCAGGTACAGGCAGTTTTTCCGCCCTCGGCGGGGCAGGACCTTCCACGGCTTTGTCTGTACTTAAAAAACTTATGGCAAAACCCAAGCCGGAAGCCATTGGATCGCGTTTGCCCTGGGTCACATAGTTCCAACGCGGTATTTCGCCCAGTTCTCCACGGATCGCCATGGTAAAACCATTATCGTACTCACTTATATTTTGTACTTCGCCTACAATCTGTGATGTGCCCAACCATTGGTCGTTATGCTCCGCATAACGCACGGAAGCTCCACCGTAATTCATTTTAGGCACGAGTTTGGACCAGTTCCCGTTCGCGGGCGATGCATAATCCAACGAAACCAACGAAGCATTTTCAGCTTTCAAGACATCTGGATTAATTGCGCCGATGACTCCTGCCGCTGCCGCCGCCACGCCAGCTTTAAGGAATCCACGTCTACTTAAGTTTATCTTTTTTTCTTCCATCTTAACACCTCTTTACAGAATTTGACCATTAAGCTTGCATCGTTTGATTGCTTTTCTTTTTGACGCCGATATAACCTAATAGACGGGCCAGAACAACAGCCAATACAACAGAGATTCCTCCAAACAAGAAGATTGCTGTACTCGTTGCCTTCACATGTCCGACCGAGGCATTGATGTAGATAAATGAAATTCCAATCCAGGTTATTGCATACCACACAACATATAAAGTCCAGTTTAAAATTGTTCTCCACTTCAGTTCATGTTTGGCACGGGTTTTTAAAAAGAGTCCGCCGGCTAAAAATAAAATGCCCGCCAGAAAAACTAAAAATGTACCCATAACTTTCTCACCTCCTTTCGAGTGAAATAACCTGTTATGGGTACATTATATTTAAATTTTTATGCTCAAAGTTTTATCACGACTTTAACATTTCTATTATTTTTTTACAAAGAGAACAAATCGTTATCCAAGCTTCTGCCTTGATTACTAAAAATATGCGTTTCCTGCGTCAGGCGTTTTAATCCTTTCAGATCATGAATGATAATTGTATTTTTATTCTTTTCGATGATATTCTTTTTTTTCAGTCCGCCCAATACCTTCGAGACAGTAACATAGTGTGCACCTGTGATTTCCGAGATCCTTTTCAGGGAAAGGTCGATTTGTATTTCAAACGAATCTCCTATGGCAACACCTTTCGTCATACACAGTTTATATAATAACCTTACCACTCTGATCGTGGGATTATATAAATCCATTTCAGCCATTTGCCGCATGTAATAAGAGATTTTAGCATGATAGTTTTTTATAATATCAAAAAAAACTTCCTGATCTTTTTGAAAAATTTGTTCCAACTGCTGCTTTGTAAAATAACAAATCTCTGTTTTCTCGAGCGCAACAATATAATACTGATTATAAGCTTCAAATAATCTTCCCATCATATTGTATTTACCGGCAGTATAAATGAACCTTTCCCTTCCATCATCAACTACCAAATTAACTTTTATCCTACCCGATAGAATATAAATGAGAGCCTTGGGTTCTTCTCCCGGTATAAGGACGGCACTGCCTTTCTTAAAAGTTTTTATGGTTCCTAATTCAATATACTTATACAGTCTTTCGACAGGATACAAAGAATCAGGAATAATCATCTCAAATTTTATTTGTTCAATGCTGCTCCCGCTATTTTGCCTTTGCATTTTCTTACATGGCGTTGAAGAATTCATTTTTACACCCCATTTTAGGATTGATTTAATATTTTACTTTCTAAAAAGAGGTCAAAACCATAATAAATTTATAAGTTCTTGCGGCAATCAATGATTAATTTCCCAATTATTATTACGTCCCTGATATTCTTTGATTCAGCCTTGACTTCATGTTTACATTTCCCCTTTCTAATTATTTTATTATAACTAATGAATTTACTTATCCTTAATAATTTGTGATGTTGATTTGGAATTAAATAGAACACATAGAACAAGTTAGAATCGAAACGTTCAAACGCTTATTATGTTAACTATACAATAGCAGCAACGGCTAATTGTTTAAACCATGATAACATTTTTCACGGTTTGAAAATCAATATATATTTCAATATTGCCTAATATTCATAAAAAGTGGGAACTTGTCAGATTCGAATCTGAGTTTTTCCCAGACGGTCATCCTCCTGGGGATTCCTGCACAAGAGCGGGAGGAATTTATGGCCTGCCGGAAAAAGGCCTTGGAGATTGCGGCCAACATGGTTAAGACGCTGCAAGAATATCCGCCCGCGATTAGAACAAATTTAGCCTTTTTGACGACGCGGTAAGATTCACTTGATGTTACGGTCTGCTAACTTGCTCGTCCTTTCTCTGAAGGGTACTTTCGTCGATACGCTTCTACGTACAGATTTCTCTTTACACAGGTATCCTAGCTACGGGGCGCCTTGGCACTTACCCCGACTGGGCTTTCTCCAGTTAGTATAATGCGTGCTTAGCTGGGCACGCCAACATAAAAAAGGAGTATTGCTAAGCTACTTAAATTCGTAGCTTAGCAATACTCCGTGGTAGTTTGCTCTTTATTAAAGTTATTATTTATTGGTCATCATTAATGCGTCAGAATGCCATAGGCCATAGATTAGTATTTTACGAGGCCTGGCATCGCTTCCATCGATTCAGGGGTCTTCCACAGTTCTGGCCATTCCAGCCACCATTTGTATTTTTCAATTTGCTCATTCCCATATCCAAACATATCATCTATGCTCTTAAGAAACATAGAAGAAGCCTGTCCATGACTGCCTATCCATAAACCGGCATCATGAAACCAGGAACTCTCCTTAGAGTTCCAGGGACACACTTTCATACAACGACCGCAGGAAGCACCTTCTTCATTTGTGGTACGGAATATCGTACATGTTTTAAAATCACTGTTCCAGCGCAGATAGCCATTATACTCAATAGGGTCTTTGTCACGCGTTATAGCACCGGACGGACAATATTCTGCACATTTTCCGCATACCCTGCAGAAATCCTGCAAGCCAAAATCGATTGGCTGATCGGGAAGAAGCGGTAAATCAGTTGTAACTGCAGCAACTTTATGACGGAACCCTAAGCGCGGATGTATAGCGCAATCACCGGTTCTGGACAATTCACCAAGCCCGGCGGCCATGATAGCAGGGGTCATAACTGCTTTGTAGTTGCGGGCGTGATGGGCCCGGGCATTGTAACCAAGACTGCGAATATAATTAGCAAGAGTAACAGCGATAACACCTGATGCATGGTAACCTCTAAAAGATTGGGCTATGCTGATTGCATCATACCCTGTGGAAGCTAACATGGTCTCCAGATGTTGGTCAACTAAAACCACTATAACGTATGGATGTCTGTCTGTAACAGGCGTAACTGCATTGGCAAGATCATTCTTTAACAACGCGGGATTATTTGTGACCTTATGAGAATACCAGGCATACTCCGGCATTCTTCCAATTCCAACTTCGTCAGCACGCAAGTAATAAGCAAAGTCTTTGATGTTTTGGGACATTTGCTCCGGATCAGGAATTGCAAGTTTTACAGGAGATACTTTGCCTTGTACTGCTGCTTCTGTAGCCAGAAGTACCAATGTGTCATTTTGCGCAGCTCCTTCTGGTGTCTTTCTAACAAAGTAATTCCTACCAACTCTAGGTTTTGCTCCATATAAGCCACGGGCAGCCTGAGAAAAACCCACATCCGCTTCACTTGTGTTTTTTACTTCACCTACAATTTTAGTAGTACCAAGCCATTCGTTATTGTATTGAGCTAATTTAACTGAAGCTGATCCATAATTACCGGTAGGTTTTAATTTAGATTGCGCTCCATTTCTGGCAGCACTTGATCCAACAGCAGCCTCAGCAGCAACAGCAGTTTTCGTACCTATTGTGCCCATAATTCCCATCGATACTGCTGCAGCGGCCCCTGCTTTCAGAAAATTTCTGCGGTTGATTTGTAACTCTCTTTTCTGACCGTTATTCTCCATTTTTTTATCACCCCCCTGTTAAGCTTGTAATGTAGTTTCCTTTTTCTTAGCACCAATGAAACCGAGTAAACGGGCCAGGACAACTGCAAGCACTACTGATATTCCTAGGAATAAGAATATTGCCGTGCTTGTTGCTTTGACATGCCCGACTGCGGCATTGATGAAGATAAAGGAAATCCCGATCCAAGTTATCCCATACCATACAACATACAGGCTCCAGTTAAGGATCGTTTTCCACCTCAGCTCCTTTTTGGCGCGAGGTTTAATAAAAAGAATACCGGCAAGAAATAACAGACCCGCTAAAAAGACCAAAAATGTACCCATAGCTTTTTCACCTCCCCTTTTTCCAAGTGGAAATTAAATCGTTACAGGTACATTGTATTCAATCAGTATCGCTCAATTTATGTCGCGGATTAAATCTATATCCTTTTTAAGATATTTTTTTAATTTTTCATCGTCGTTGTCGATTAAATAGGACTGCTTTCATGACCGGTAAAAATATGCGTTTCATGTGTTAACATTTTAAGTTTTTTCATATCATAAACAAATATTTTCTCCCTCTTTTTTTCCAGAATATGATGTCTTTTTAAATAACCTAATGCTTTAGAAACGGTTACATAGTGGGCCCCAGTAATTTCTGAAATACTCGTCAGAGACAAGTCATTATCTACTTCACAAGAATTAGCCCCTGCTGTACCTTTGGAGTTACAAAGTTCATACAACAACCGAATGACTCGGACTGCCGGGTTAAAATAATCCATCTCGGCCACTTGCCTCATATAATAGGATGTTTTAGAGAGATAGTTTCTTATCACATCAAAAATAATTTGTTCATCCTCACGGAAAATTTTTGCAAGCTGCTCTTCATTTAATAAGCAGACCCTGCTGTCTTCCATCGCAATAATGTAAAGATTATGATACGTTTCAAATAACCTACCTACAAAAGTATGCATGCCGGCAAAATACATTAATCTTTCCCGGTCATCATCAAAAACCAAATCAACTCTTAACTTGCCGCTTAATACATAAATGATTGCATGTGGTTCTTCTCCTGGAAAAACCACTGTACTTCCCTTGGCAAAAGATTTTACCGTTCCCAAGTGGACATAGTCCTGTAATTTTGGAACTGGATAAAAGGTATCGGGTACAATTGCTCCACATTTTCTGAAGTTTTCCATGCCCTTCTTTTCCCCCTTTATCATTTTTTACCAGAGATCAATATTAAATTCTTCCCATGTTTCATCCCGCACATTCTCTAAAAATATTTTTAATTTGTTTACATACACTAAAATTATTTTTGATCATCTATGCTAAAATGCTAGATTATAAGTTCATTGTTTTTTAGGTGAAAAGATAGCATGAATATTATACAATAAAACTTCTTTGTATGATTTAATTCACGACAACTTTATGTACGAAGGTTCTTTAAGGTTGCTTATTGGGTCATTGATTGGTTAGATATATTTTGATTTAAAGAAAAAAGGAGTGACGTTAACTACTAAAATATGTAGTTAGCGTCACTCCTTCATTTAATTTGGCATATCGCGGTTAATTATTTATTGAATATTATTAGATGATTATTGGATGGTTAAAATACGGCGATTAGTATTTTACAAGGCCTGGCATCTTTTCAGGCGTAGCCAACAACTCCGGCCACTCCAGCCACCACTTATACTTATCAATTTGTTCAGTACCATAGCCGAACATATCATCCATGCCCTTAAGCAGTTTGGATGAGATTTGTCCATGGCTGCCGATCCATGTTCCGGCGCTATGGAACCAAGATTCCTCTTTTGTATTCCACGGACATACTTTCATACACCGGCCGCAGGAAGAACCTTCTTTATTTGTGGTCCGGAATTTCGTACATGTTTCCATGTTGCTGTTCCAGCGCAAATAGCCGTTATACTCAACCGGCTCCGTATCCTGGGTGATGGCACCCGAAGGACAATTGTCCGCACATTTTTTGCATACCCTGCAAAAATCCTGCAGACCAAAATCAATCGGTTGGTCCGGGAGCAACGGCAAATCCGTTGTAACTGCAGCTACTTTGTGACGGAATCCTAAACGTGGATGAACAGAGCAGTCTCCTGTTCTGGATAATTCACCCAGTCCGGCTGAAATAATACACGGTGTCATAACGGCCTTGTAGTTTCTGGCATGATGTGCCCTGGCATTATAACCAAGATTACGAATATAATTTGCTAAGACGACAGCAATAACACCGGTAGCATGGTATCCTAAAAAGGATTGGGCACCGCTGATTTGATCATACCCGGTAGAGGCCAACATTGTCTCTAAGTTCTGGTCCACCATGACTATAATAACATACGGCAATCTGTCTGTCACAGGCGTAACGGCCTTCTCAACATCGTTGACCGCTAAAGCATGCTGATCCGTGACCTTATGAGAATACCAGGCAAAATCCGGCATTTTGCCGATTCCTACCTCGTCGGCTCGCAAATAGTACGCAAAGTCCTTGATGTTCTGGGACATTTGTTCCGGATCAGGAACATTCAGTTTGACTGGGGAAACTTTACCTTGCACTGCCGGTTCTGTTGCCAAGATCATCAAAGTATCGTGTTCAGCTGCTCCGGCAGGGTCTTTTCTGATAAAATACCCCCTGCCAATTTGAGACTCTTTTCCGTATAAGCCACGACCGGCCCGTGAAAACCCTGTCTCTGCTTCGTTGATATTTTTGACCTCACCAACAAGCTTTGTCGTGCCAAGCCATTCATTATTAAATGTAGCAAATTTGACTGACGCCGGACCATATTGTCCGGTCGGCTTCAGCTTAGATCTTGCGCCATTTACTGTAACACTTGAACCTACAGCAGCCTCAGCAGCAACAGCAGGCATCGCACCAACCGTACCCATAAGTCCCATGGTAACCGCCGCTGCTGCACCGGCCTTCAAAAACTTGCGACGGTTCATCTGGAGGCCCTGCTGCTGGTTTCTATCGTCACTGAAATTTTTTGACATGACTATTTTGCCTCCTTCATTTGTTTCATTAGACTTAATCCGTTTTTCCCGAGGAAGCCCAGGAGTCTTGCCAGAATAACCGCAAAAATAACCGACAGGCCAAAGAATAAGAATATTCCTGTACTTGTGGCTTTGACGTGACCAACACGGCTATTCAGAAAAACAAATGAGATGCCTGTACATGTAATCAAGTACCAAATGACATAGAGAGACCAGTTGAGGATCGTCATTATTTTATTTTCACGTTTCATAAATGGTTTTAGCATTAAAATACCGGCTAAGAAAGCAATTCCGGCAATAAAAACCAAGAATACGCCCAAAAGACCCACCTCCATAAAATTTTGTAGTTTTTTGTACGTACATTCACTACCACTAAATTAAAAGTACCAAACTGAATACCTAAAAACTTTAGCTAGCGCTAAGTTTGATTATTTTTGTCAATACCCGCTAAAAACATGAGAGATCCGGTTTATTACAATAGGTATGATAAGAGCAAAAAAATAAACCTATTTCAATAGGTGACGAAATCATTGTCTCAGTAAACGCACATGAGGGACAAATTGTCCCGGAATTATGTATGGCAGATTTTAAATATACCCTCGGTGACCGAAGCTCCAAGAACAATTAAAAACGCCCTCGGAAAAAAAAGAGGGCGAGCATGTCATCTGTAATTTTCTATTGGGATCAAAATAACAGTAAAATAATTGCAAAGGATTTAGACGATTAAAAAACATGTGTCCCCTGAGTCATCATTTTTAGTTTTTCTGCATCATAAATGATAATCTTTTTCCTCTTTTTTTCCATAACTTTATTTTTTCTTAACCAGCCTATTACTTTGGAAGCGGTAACATAATGCGTCCCCGTTATTTCAGAAATATTCTCTAAAGACAATTGGATATTAATTTCATAGTAATTACCAACTTTTACGCCATTGGTAATATAGAGTTCGTGGAACAACCTGACAATCCTGACTGCTGGATTGAAATAGTCTATCTCCGCAGCTTGCTTCATGTAATAGGAAGTTTTTGATAAGTAGTTTCTTATGATGTCGAAGGGGATTTCATCATTCATGCTGAAAATTTGTTTAAGCTGTTCTTTTGAGAAAAAACAAACCTTACTGTCTTCAAGCGCAATCGCATAACTATCATTGCAAGTCTCATATAATTTACCCATTAAACCATGTTTACTGGTAAAGTAAACCAGCCTTTCCCTGCCGTCATCGAGTAGCTTATTCACTCTTAGCCTTCCGGAGACCACATAGATGAGTGAAGAACATTTGTCTCCCGGCCACATGACAGCACTGCCTTTAGCAAAAGTCTTCACAGTCCCTAAATTAATAAATTCCTGCAACCTATCAACTTCAAAAAATGTATCCGGAATAGCCCCTCCACATTTTTCGTTTTCTTCCATCCACTTTTCCCCCTTCACCAAGATTTTTTACCGAATCAACATCATACTAAAATTCTATCATATTTTGATCCACCATATTCTAAAAAAGTATAATTTGTTTGCTTAAAGTATAATTTAGATCATTTCCTGAAATAAACGAACCCTCATGAATAAAAATCCATGAGGGTTTGTCTATAATAACTTCTGCACATATTCAAACATATCACACCTGTCATTTCAGAAATAGCCTTTTGTGACAACTTAATATTAATTTCATAAACATTGTGAACTAACTCTCCTTTTACAAGACAGAGTTTGTAAAGCAATCGAGCAATTAATTCAGTTTCGATATAAAAAAGCTGTTGACGTCCAGCTTTTTCGTTCGTCGTACAACAGCTTTTTTATTGCATTCATTAATTTTTCAGAGATGCCTTTGGAAAATTAGAGTTTATAAAACTCCATGAGACGGCAGCGGCGCGGTTAGAACGCTTACGGGAGGCAGTTTGTAATTTTCCGGCCACTCAAGCCACCATTTATATTTCTCGATCTGTTCGGTTCCATATCCAAACATATCATCAATAGATTTCAGCATCGACGCAGAGGTTTTAGTCTGGCTTCCAAACCAAGTTCCCGCCTGGTGGAACCAGGAATCTTCCTTCGAGTTCCACGGGCAGACCTTCATACATCTCCCGCAGGATGCACCTTCTTCATTACTTGCCCGGAATTCGGCACACTTGTCTGCATTGGTGGCCCAACGCAGGTAACCGTTTATTTCTTTCATATCATCATCGAGTGAAATAGCGCCGGAAGGACAATTGTCGGCACATTTCTTACAGATACGGCAGAAGTCAAGAAGGCCAAAATCAACGGGTTTATCCGGAGTAAGCGGCAAATCTGTTGTAATAGCAGCCACCTTATGGCGGAATCCCAACCGGGGATGAATGGTACACTCACCTGTACGTGATAATTCGCCCAAACCTGCCGCTATAATAACCGGAGGCATATTTGCGTTATAATCCACAGCGTATTGTGCCCGGGCGTTATAACCAAGATTTCTGATATATTGAGCGATGATAACAGAAATGACTCCAGTTGAGTGATATCCCAGGAAAGATTGGGAGAGGCTGATGGCATCATAACCTGTGGAAGCGAGCGT
This sequence comes from Dehalobacter sp. TeCB1, assembly GCF_001707455.1. NCBI lineage: Bacteria > Bacillati > Bacillota > Clostridia > Eubacteriales > Desulfitobacteriaceae > Dehalobacter > Dehalobacter sp. TeCB1. The sequence continues at coordinate 69,207 of NZ_MCHF01000027.1, forward strand.
TGTTTTCAAATTCTGATCGACCATAACCACTATAACATAGGGCATGTCCGGTTCAGTCATCGGTTTGACGCACTGTTCCCTGGGCAACTCAAACAATTCTCTTCCGGGAAACGGTTCATATATTACCTTTTCAGAATAGTAAGCATACGACGGCATCTTGCCGATTCCCACATCATCGGCTCTTAAAAAATAAGCCAAGTCTTTGATATGCATCGACATTTGTTCTGGATCAGGAATTTCCGTTTTCACAGGAGCAACAGGACCTTCCACGAGGGGTCTAGGTAGGGCTGTCCCCATAACTATCGCCATGGCCATGGGGTCTTTGGGTATGAGATTGTAGAGTCCCAATTGTCCCCTTTGACTGACTTTTCCCTCAGCACAACGATCAAACCCGCTGTCGTATTGGCTAGTTCTCTTTATCGGTCCGACAATTTTAGTAGTTCCCAGCCACTGGTCGTTTTGTTCTACAAAACGAAGTGAGACGCTGCCCATATCATGAACAGGATGTAATTTGGACCATTGACCTTTGGGTGCGGCAGTATACCTAAACGTCTCGCCCGCCGCACTGGCGACCTTGGCTGGCGCTGTCAGCGCCCCAACAACTCCCATAGCAGTCGCTGCAGCACCGGCTTTCAGGAAATTTCTCCGGT
>NZ_MCHF01000028.1:0-65645 GCF_001707455.1 Dehalobacter sp. TeCB1
CACTATATTTACTCTGTCAAAGGTTGCATTTACTTTGACCGCTCACCGCCTTCTCCCTACATGATATTTTCACAGATGCGGCCTTGCTCTTCCGCTCTCCTTTTGATACGCTAGGAAAAAAGAACAGCAATCCACGGAGGTGCCCTCTCATGTCTCATTCTCTTCCAGCCGATATCATTTCAGCCGAAAACCTGACCAAACGATTCGGAGATTTCACTGCCGTTAATGCAATCTCTTTTACTGTCCGGCAGGGAGAGTGTTTTGGACTTCTTGGTCCAAACGGCGCCGGCAAAACGTCCCTGGCCAGAATGGTCTTTGGCTTGTCACCCAGAACTGAGGGCCGCCTGACTGTTTTTAATCAGGATATTTCGGATCATTCCCGGGAAATTAAAGCACGTCTCGGTGTTGTTGCCCAGGAAGACAACCTTGACCCGGAACTGACGGTTCTGGAAAACCTGCTGGTCTACGCCTCCTATTACCGTCTGCCGCGTAGTATAGCCAGGGAACGGGCTTTTGAAATCCTGGACTTTATGGATCTTCGAAGTAAAGCCAATGCGGTCGTCGACGAGCTGTCCGGCGGCATGAAACGACGTCTGACAATTGGACGAGCGCTGATCAACCGTCCGGAGCTATTGATTCTCGATGAGCCAACCACCGGGCTTGATCCGTACGCCCGCCATATGGTCTGGCAGCGTCTGCGGCAGTTAAAAGAAAGCGGTACGACCGTGCTGCTGACAACGCACTATCTTGAAGAAGCCAGTCATCTCTGCGACCGACTGATCATCATCAATCAGGGCAAAATCCTCGAGCAAGGTGTACCGGAAGATCTTATTGATAAGCATGTCGGGCAATATGCGCTGGAACTCGGGGTAAGTCCGGATATGCAAAATAAGCTCCTGCACTGGAGCTCTGAGTGGCTGAAATCTTTTCAACAAATTGGTGATGATCTGGTCCTCTATTCTGATAACGGACCAGCCATGGCTGACGACCTGAATCAAAGAATTGCCGGTGAACACCTTCCTGTCAGCTATCAGCGCCTGAGACCGACGAATCTTGAAGATGTTTTTCTGAAACTGACCGGCGAAACGCTTCATGGTGTCCGTGGCGGGTTTGAGAAATCATATGAAGAGCGCTGATGATATGGAGGATAAGAGGATGAAAATAGTTAAACCTGATCTTAATCCAATACTGACTTTCAAGGTATTTCTGCGGAATCTGAAAGTTTTCGGCAAAACCTGGAAAGCCAATTTGATGTTTAATTTTCTGGAGCCGCTGCTTTATCTCTGGGCCATGGGCTTTGGTCTGGGCGTTTATATTACGCAGATCAACGGGCTTTCCTACCTTGATTTTCTGGCTCCGGGGCTGATCGCATCTTCAGCGATGTTTGCTGTGACTTATGAAATGACCTACAACAGCTATACCCGGATGTCCCAGGAGAAAATATTTCACAGCATGGTTGTTACGCCGGTAAGCATGGACGACATCGTCCTCGGCGAAATCCTGTATGGCACATTCAAAGGCGTTCTTTACGGTGCGGTTTTCTTTATTGTCGTCGCTTTGTTCGGCATTGTCCACTCCCTGTATGCCCTGCTCATCTTTGTCCCACTGATCCTCATGTCCGTCATTTTCTCCAATCTCTCTTTAATTTGGACGAGTCTCGCTCCCAATTATGACTCTTTCGGCTATTTCTTCACGCTGCTGATTTCTCCAATGTTCCTGTTTGCCGGGATCTTTTTCCCGATTGAAAGTCTGCCCGCCGCCATTCGTTTTCTTCCGTGGCTGACGCCGCTGTACCATGCCGTTGAAACGGTGCGTCCACTGGTCCTGGGACAGGTTACTCCGGCAATCACCGGCCATATCATCTGGCTCTTAGCCGTTACGCTGCTGACGCTGCCTTTCCCGCTGGTCATGGTTAAAAAGAAGCTTATTCAATAAACGAACTCTTTTTGGATTTTGGGGATCTAGACGGCTGCAACTTTCCATAAATACAGGCATATTTCTGACTTGCTCTCCTTAGGCAGATTTGATAATCTAATAAAGATATTGACCGCTATCACCTTGTCACCTCTAAAATGCATGGTAACCGCTGAGGAAAATCTTTGTATGCCAAGGTGAAGAAATGAGCAATACTGGCGGTTTTGCGATTGACTAATCGTATTTATTTACTAATTTATGTAAAAAGGAAGATAAGAAAACATGAGTATTCTGACTGTTAAAAACTTGAGCCACGGCTTTGGCGACCGAGCCATTTTTCAAAATGTATCTTTCCGCCTGCTGAAGGGCGAGCATATCGGCTTGATCGGGGCGAATGGCGAGGGGAAATCTACATTTATGAACATCATTACGCGCCAACTCGAGCCTGATGAAGGCCAGATTGAATGGTCTAAACGAGTCAGAGTCGGTTATCTTGACCAGCATACGGTTCTGGCCAAAGGAGCAACAATCCGCGATGTTCTTAAGGATGCTTTTCAGTATCTTTTTGCACTGGAAGCTGAGATGCTGGCGATTTGTGATAAAATGGGCGACGCTTCATCCGAGGAGCTGGAAGTTCTGCTCGAAGATATGGGCTTGATTCAGGAAACCTTGAACAACAATGATTTTTATATTGTCGATGCCAAGGTCGAGGAGACCGCCCGCGGCTTGGGCCTGCAGGATATCGGTCTCGATAAGGACGTAGATGACTTAAGCGGCGGTCAGAGGACCAAAGTGCTTTTGGCTAAACTTCTGCTGGAGAAGCCGGATATTCTGCTTTTGGATGAGCCGACAAACTATCTCGACGAACAGCACATTGAATGGCTGAAACGCTACCTGCTGGCCTATGAAAATGCCTTTATCCTGATCTCACACGACATGGAATTCTTAAACAGCGTCATCAATCTGATTTATCATATGGACAACCTGCAACTGAACCGTTATGTCGGAGACTATCAGAATTTCCAGAATTCCTACGAAACGAAAAGATTACAGCTCGAAGCGGCCTATAAAAAACAGCAGCAGGAAATCTCCGACCTGGAGGATTTTGTCGCGCGCAACAAGGCCAGAGTCTCTACCCGGAATATGGCGATGTCCCGCCAGAAAAAGCTCGATAAAATGGACCGGATCGAACTGGCCAAGGACAAACCCAAACCGGTATTCAACTTTAAAGAAGCCAGGACTTCCGGCAAGCTCGTGTTTCAAACCTCTGATCTGGTGATCGGCTATAACGAACCGCTCTCCCGTCCGATCAATATTTCCCTGGAACGCGGCCAGAAGGTTGCTTTGACCGGCGCCAACGGAATCGGCAAAACCACACTCTTAAAGAGCATTATCGGTGAAATTCCTTCCCTTTCAGGCCAGGCTGAACTTGGAGACTATCTCTTCCCCGGCTACTTTGAACAAGAAATCAAGGATGCAAATTATAAGACCTGTATCGAAGAATTCTGGTCGGACTTCCCCGGCTATACGCAGTACGAAGTGCGGGCAGCGCTGGCCAAATGCGGTTTAACGACGAAACATATCGAAAGCAAAGTCCTGGTCTTGAGTGGCGGTGAGCAGGCCAAAGTACGGCTCTGCAAGCTGATTAATAAAGAAACGAATTTTCTGCTGCTCGACGAGCCGACCAACCATCTCGATGTCGAAGCCAAGCAGGAGCTGAAACGGGCGCTTCAGACCTATAAAGGCAGCCTGCTTCTCATTTGCCATGAGCCTGATTTTTACCAGGATGTCGTTACGGAAGTTTGGAATTGTGAGAATTGGACGACCAAGGTCGTCTAAATATTGGCGAATTAAGAAAAAAAGCAGATTATTAAAGATTTTTCATATCATCAGGTAAGATGGTAAAGAAATCGGCAGCTTGTTCAAATTCGCCACCGATGGCGAGTTTGGGACAATCTATTTAGAGGATAACTAAAAAGCTTAATCTTAACCAAATATAACTATTCGGATTACTGGGCTAGATGTAAAACCAGTATTCTAATAATGTTAAAAAGCAAAAGGCTGATATTTCTTAATATAGAAAGCCAGCCTTGCATCTTATATACTATGTTTTAAGTTGATGTGATTAATGATTAAATTCACCAGAGAAAGCCCTCAAGAAATCAATTGGCATCATTATGGTAAAAAGCTCCTGAATTTCTGGCGTGTGGAAATCCAAATCACCGGTAACTACGATATCCGGCTGGGCTACTATAGCAGAAACTAAAATAGGTAAATCTTTTGGATCTCGTATATATGGAACTGTTACCGTGGAAAGATCTGAGGGAGTATAAGCTATCTCGAATTCAAGTGTTGTAAGAAATTTATCCCATTTACGGATTATCTTTGGGAATTTGCGTTCAATGACTTCTGAAATTTCCGTAATCGAGTAACTACAAATAATCAAGTGGTGTTGTTCAATAAGTAGAGTTAAAAGTTTACTGGCAATTGATGATTCTGATAAGACAGCAGATATCAGGATATTTGAATCAACAAATACGCGTAAGGCATTATTTTTTCCGCTCATTCCACATTTCCTCCCGGACTACTTCCAGTTCATTAAGAAGGTCTTGTTCGGTAATGCCTTTCTCTTGTGCTTCTGTACTAAGGGCATCTTGTAATTCACGTAAGGCAATTAGACTGGCCTTGGTAATTACAACTTTACCGTTGTCTTCCAGGAAAGCGATTCTATCACCTTCGTTTAATTTTAATAGGTCCCGAATAGGCTTCGGAATCGTGACTTGTCCTTTTGAGCTAATTCTTGATATTTCCATAACAGAACCGCCTTTCTATTTTTCTTTACATCTTTACTTTCTTTACTTATATTATACTACTGTAATAGGAACATGTGCAATTTACAAATTTCTCCTCATTCTCTTAAAATTTTTGTCGTTACCGTCTGATATTGATGATTTGAAAATAAAGCAGCAAATAAACTACCTATTTTCAAATCATCGGGCCCAGACGGTAACGACAATCGCTTACAAGTTTAGTGAGAGAGCCTTACATTAGGAAAAATCCTTGGGCCTATTGGCTTACCGCTCGGCATGGGGTGATTTGAAAAAGATAATTGCCTGTAATTCAAGCCTTTTCAAATCATGGCTATGGCGGTAAGCCAATAACTCTGAGGTATTTTTTTATCTTGCTGTCTTAAATATTTAAAATGTTTGCTTAAAAATCCAGCTTCAAATGTGCTTGTCTTTACTGTCTGAATGTTGGGCGATTTGAAAATAAGGAAGGCCAACTACTACAGCTTTTCAAATCGCCGGGACAGACAGTAAAGACAAGCTCTTAGGGGTTAACTACGAAAGTTTACATCAGAAAAATCCTTAGGCTTTTTGGCTAACCGCCCAGCATGGATGATTTGAAAAAATTATTGCTAATAATTCAAACCTTTTTCAAATCATTGGCCATGGCGGTAAGCCAATACTCTAACCTTGCTATTGAAGGGTCATACATTCTGGCATTCAGGTAGTACAGGCCGGATTCTTTATCATAATAGTAGCCGGCATAGGTAAACGGGTTATCGACTGTCCCTGTCTGCGAAGTAATATTGCCAAATGCATCATACTAATATGTTGCCTGAATTGTCCCTGTATTGTCAAGAAGGGATGTCACATCACCGTGACCGTTATACATATAGTTCAGTGTCTGTCCGCCGACTGTCCGGGCTAACAGGTTCGTTCCATAAACGTTTCTGGCGAATTGGTTTCCTTTGCCGTCCAGTTCAAGGACAACCTTATCACCCTCATAGATGAACCGGAGGATGAGAATTGGAAGTCGTTGGTGGCACGCAGACCATCGCCATAGTACGTGTACTCAACCATGGCATTGCCGGTGTTGCTCTTGATCATTTGGTTGAAAACATCAAAGTACTGGGCAAAGCTGACGAGATCTTCGGCATATTGCGTTGCGCCGTCTATCTCTTGTCCGGGTATGAACATCCCGAAATGCGGCGTTGGCGGGTTAACCGGGTCGATTTTTCTTATCTGTTCTGTTAGTTTGCTGGTATTATTGCCGTTATTGTCATAACCATATTTTGTGATTGTTTTGAGATCGCCTTCTAGCTTTTATAGGGTTAATGCCTTCATAGAGTTTGGCATGTCTATCATTCTTCTACTGTGAGAACTGGACGACCAAAGTCGTCTAAGGCCGTGAACTTTGACAGATTTTGCTTCATTTGCTCTATTTTTAAGGGTAGATTGTTTAAAAACTTGAACAATAAAGTATCCTATACATTTATACTTTATTGTTTTCTTTTTTTTCTAGTTGAAGGCCGCAATTTTTGCAGTAGTTGTCCCCTTCGTCCTGAATAACTAGGCGGCAGTTCGGACAAGTTCGTGTAGATGCTTTTATGTTTCTGTTTTTTGCTAGCTCTGCTGAGACAATGCCAGTAGGTACGGCAATTATGCCATAACCAAGAAGCATCAGCATGGAGGCAACAATCCTTCCCAAAGGTGTGACCGGTGTAATGTCGCCAAATCCGACGGTCGTAAGGGTCACAATCGCCCAGTAGATTGAGGCCGGAATACTGTCAAATCCGCTGGTTTCCCCTTCGATTAAATACATCATTGTCCCAACGATTACAACCACAACGAGGACCGCCTGCAGAAAGACAATAATTTTATAGCGGCTGGCCTTCAGCGCATTGATCAGCGAATATGATTCACCGACGTACCGGCCGAGCTTTAAGATCCGAAAGATCCTCAGTAGACGAAAGACCCTAAAAATCAAAGCAAACTGACTACCGGCGATAAAGATACTCAGATACGTTGGCAAGATTGCCAGTAAATCGGTTACGCCAAAGAAACTTTTCAGATATCTTAGTTTATTTCTTACGACCCAGATTCTGATGATATATTCAATTGTAAAGAGAAGCGTGATCACCCATTCCGCACCAGAGAGAATTGTGCGGTAATCCTGATTCAAATTGGGCAGCGACTCCAAACAGACAACGAGAATACTCAGCAGGATCAGCCAGAGCAGCGCAATATCAAAAGACCTCCCCGCATGGGTATCGTTCTCGAATACGATCGTAAATAATCTGTCTTTGAGCGAAAGATTTTTATTATTTTCCCCAGTCTTCACTTTTTCTGTCTTGTCTCTATGCGATTCTTTTACCATTTTTTATTCTCCAGTTATGATAAATTTAACCTATAATTTAAAAGAATAATTTTTTTGTATTATAGCATATTATTTTCCAAAATACGTCTTCCGTAGCTCTGTATGAATCTCTCTATTGTCCAAAATTAATCGAGGAAAGAATTTGGTTTACTTCTGCCAATCCTGCGCTATCCGAATAAGCAAGCTACTTTATATAACTCAAGGAAATTTTTACTGCTTACCAAAGTTCCGATTTTGCTGGATTGTGCGATAAATCCCCACTATAAAAGAGTAAGGTTTATCTAAGCCTTACTCTTAAACTATTCCATATTCTAATTTTTACAATACTCTCGTAATCGGATTTACTTTTTAAAACAATCTGTCCATTATTCTTCCGATGATACAACCCTGCTTCGCAGTTCCCCGACCATGCTCGGTACGTCGATCTGCATCGGGCAACGCTCCACACAACGTCCGCAGCGCAAACAGGTGTACAGCATCGGAGCAGCATCATCGGCTCCGCCTTCAACGAAGGCCGTCCAGACGGATCCTATGCCGCTTAAGTATGTCTTGCCATAATGCCCTGCTGTGACCTGGAATACCGGGCACTCATACATGCAGCCACCGCAGCGCAGGCAGTGCGAAGCTTGGCTGAAATGTTCCTCCGCCATCATTTTGCTTCGGCCGTTATTAACAAAAATAACATAAAATTCTTTCGGTCCATGAGCGCCGTAAGTCGTAACCTTCTCGATATCCCCGGTCTTGCTCGGGCCGCTGATAATATTGACATAGCTCGGTGCTCCGTACTGGGCGTATCTCCACGTTACCTCAGCTGTCATCATAGCCTCGAGGAAAGACGGTACAAGTTTTTCGATGCCCACAATGACAATATGTACCGGCGGCGCACCCGTACAAAGCCGGACATTTCCTTCATTTTCAATAATGACAACCTGACCGGTATCGGCAGCAACCACATTGGCGCCGCTGATTCCAATATCAGCAGTGAAATATTTCTCTCTTAAAAATTCCCGTACGACCCCAACTTCCTGAGCAATATCGGGAGGCACTTCTTTTTTGAAGAAATCGGAAAAGATCTCGGCAACCTGTTCTCTGGGTACGTGGATTGCCGGAGACAGAATGTGCATCGGGCGGTCATCCTTCAGCTGAAGAATGAATTCCCCAAGATCGGTTTCCCAAACCTCGTTCCCGGCTTTCTCCAGCCCGTGTCTGAGTTTAAGCTCTTCGCCCAGCATACTCTTGCCTTTCACGATCACCTTGCCTGTACCGACAATCTCATCGAGAATACGGAAAACTTCGTCCTTGTCTTTGGCAAAGAAAGCCTTGCCATGATTTCTTTCAATTGCTTCCATGGCTTGCTCCCTGAGCTCTCTGTTATGCTGCATCGAATATGCTTTAATTTCCCGGACTTCCTCGGCAAGCTTTTCCGTATGCGGATAGCGATCCATGGTTGAAGATACCGTCTCCCTGTAGGATTTTACAGCTCTGGTTATCGCCCGGTTAATATTAGGATCTTTACTTGCTTTATTCAAATTCTTGGTGTAGGCGCCAATTTCTTTATTCAAGTCAGTCATTAATCCTTAAACCCCCTAAATAAGAATTCAACCATATCATCCATGATCATCGGATGATTCTTATCGACACCGCTTTCCAGTGAAGATAAGCAGTACGGGCAGGATATCAAAGCCCGCTTTGCTCCAGTATCCGCCAATTCAACGACTCTGCGTTTAGAAATTGTTTTGGATATCTCGGGAAACAGCATTTTACTCGGACCTCCGCAGCAGGTTGTCCACTCTCTGCAGCGCAGCGGCTCAATATATTTTACACCGACTGCATCCAGAACATCTCTGATCTCCTGGGATATGCCAAGTTCCCTGGCCATCCGGCAGGAATCATGGATAACCACCGGATCCTTTTCATCAACAGCAGGAAGCAAATGCCTTTTTTCCCAGACCAATTCGATAAAAGTCTTCACCTGAATATCCGGAAAGTCAACCAGTTTGGGATAAATAAGCTTGAACATTTCCGCTGCATGCGGCGAAGTACAGACGACGACTTTTGCTTCGGTCTCTCTAATTCGTTCAGACAAGATCGCAGCATAGGACTTTAATTCTTGCCAAAAACCAAGTTCATCCAGCAAGGCACCGGTATACATATCTGCCCGAGGGTCATAACAAAGATCATAACCAAGCTTTTGCAAAATGATTGCAGCTTTATAATTTACAGAATAAAATCTTTCTTTGTCTTTGGCCAAGACAGAAGCATAGATCTTCTCCGCATTAATACCGGTCTTATTCACAATCTTTCTTGCTCCCATCAGCCAGGAGAAGAGGTTGCTGGACGAATCGACATAGATCAGTGTCTTGACAAGTGAATCAATATACGGCAAAAGCTGATATTCACTGCCTGTGTAAAACAGGATCTCACCTTTTTGGGGCAGCTTTAAATCTTTTACCCAGGAAGCTATCTCCTTTGGCTTCAGAGCCAGCGGGTTCTGATATTCAACAATATTATCTCTGATTAACGCCAAAACAGGCGGCAGTTTTTTCTTCTTAGGCAAAATCTCACAGCCCTTCTAATGAAATGGGTACATCAATTATTTAATACAAAAAAAAGATAATAGTAAATGCCCAGTAAAAATGTATTATGTATTCATAATTCGGGTAATACAATGATCTCTAACTTTAAAACATGTGAAGAAATAATACCCTGCATATTCTGGCCTTCACTCCCTTCTTATGATATGATAAGATAAAATTAATTTCCAGGCAAAACCAGAAAGAGGAGAATTCTATGGAAGAAAACATCACTCCGGCCAAACCCAGAAGAGGATTCTGGATAAAAATTATTCCGATTGTAATAATTATTGCGCTCATTGCTGCCATGATCGGCTTCAAAGGCTACATAATCGTTGAACCTGGCCACCGGGGCGTTATCGTCCAGCTTGGTAAAGTTATGCCGTACGTTTTAGACGAAGGGTTCCACATCATTGTACCATTTATCCAAGATGTTATTCCAGTTGAAGTCCGGCTTCAGAAAGACCAATCTGACCAAACTACCTCTTCCAAGGACCTTCAGGTCGTAAATACAACGATCGCTGTAAATTACCGGCTTAATCCGGGAAATGTCAACAAGCTCTTCCAGGATGTCGGCCTGGAATACAAAGAAAAAGTTATCGACCCGGCCGTTAGTGAATCGCTCAAGGCTGTAACCGCTCAGTATACCGCTGAAGAACTGATCTCTAAACGTTCGGAAGTCAGCGCCAAAGTCAAAGAGACGCTTGGTAAGAAGCTTGCAGTCTATTATATGGAACTGGATGACATCAATATCACCGAATTTGACTTCAGCGACCAATTCAATCAGGCTATTGAGGAAAAGCAGATTGCTGAACAGCAAGCCTTAAAAGCAAATCTTGATCTTCAGAGAATCCAAGTCGAAGCCCAACAGCAGATTGAACAGGCTAAGGCTGAAGCAGAAGCCCTGAAGCTGCAGAAGGATGTCATTACCCCTGAACTGGTAGAACTGCGTAAAATTGAAGCTCAGCTTGAAGCGATCAAGAAATGGGACGGCAAACTTCCGACCGTGACAGGCAGCGGCGCTGTTCCGTTTATCGATATCAGCAATCTGAACAAATAATTGTGATCGAATATTTAACTCTGTATATTTTAGATATTTAGGGATCTTAATGTCATTGTGTAAGGATGAAACAGCCCGCATTCTTTCAAAGGAATACGAGCTGTTTTTCTATTGAAAATCCGTTTGATTCCATAAAATAATTTTTCTTTTATCTGTCTCCATCCAGAAGGTTCCCAAGTCCTCCAAGGATACTCCCCTCGCCTTTCTGGGCCCCACCAAGCCTCGGCGCAGAAGCAATGATTCTGTCCGCGAGACGGCTGAACGGCAGAGACTGCAGCCAAACTTTGCCGGGACCGGAAACAGTTGCAAAGAATAGTCCTTCCCCGCCAAAGAAAGCAGTTTTGATGCCTCCGACAAATTGAATATCATAGCAAACGCTGCCGGTCATTCCGACGAGACAGCCGGTATCGACCCTGAGGGTTTCTCCCGGCCGAAGTTCCTTCTCGACAATTGTTCCGCCGGCATGCAGGAAAGCCAGGCCATCTCCCTCGAGTTTCTGCATGATAAATCCTTCACCGCCAAAGAATCCGGTTCCGAGTCTTTTGTTGAATTCGATGCCGATCGCTACCCCTTTTGCGGCACATAAAAAGGCATCCTTTTGACAGATTACTTTACCGTTATACGCAGTTAGATCAACCGGGATGATTTTCCCGGGATAAGGGGCCGCAAAAGAAGCATGCGCTTTGCCTGCCCCACTGTTGGTAAATAGGGTCATAAAAAGGCTTTCTCCTGTTAGCAGCCTTTTCCCTGCTCCAAATAGCTTCCCGGTAAGTCCCCTATTTTCTCCCTGTCCGGATCCGTCCCCAAAGATGGTTTCCATCTGAATGCCCGGTTCCATAAACATTAAGGCTCCTGCTTCCGCAATCACACTTTCAGCCGGGTCCAATTCAATCTCAACAAACTGCATGTCATCCCCGTAGATCTTATATTCGATTTCGTGAGCTTTTCCCATGTTATCTCCTCTCTTCCCTGCTTATCTATTACCAATTGTTTTCCATATAAATTATTTTCCATATAAATTGCTAAAATCCTGCTTACTTTTTCTTTTAACAGAAAATCTTGACGATTTACAGGGAAATTTCAATGACATGGTTTTTCCCGTCGTTGCTTAACGCAATTGGAAAATGATCCTGGACTTTATCATCGACTTTAATTTTGGTAAACGTCATACTTTCACCAGTTTCGGCACCTGCCGGCTGCCGGCAGGTTACCGTAATTTGATACGTTGAATTTTTATGCCGGTAGGTCAGGGAGTATGACTCCCAGTTAGACGGGACACACGGGGTTAACGACAGTTTATCCCCTGCAATCTGCAACCCGAGAATACCCTCCAGTGCCGCCTGATACATCCATCCGGCAGCGCCGGTGTACCAAGTCCATCCGCCTCTTCCGACATTCGGCTGAACCGCATAGACATCGGCAGCAATTACATAGGGCTCTGCCTTATATTGACTGACTTCAATACCGGTACGGGCATGGTTGACCGGATTCAGCATTTGAAACAGCTCCATCGCCTTATCCCTGCTACCAAGTTTACTGAACGCCAAAATTGCCCAGGCAGCCGCATGTGTATATTGTCCGCCATTCTCTCTGACTCCGGGAATATAGGCTTTAATATACCCGGGGTTTTTATCTGTTTTATCAAACGGCGGTGTCAACAGTTTTAACAAGGCTGCCTCCTTATCCCACAGATATCTTTCTACCGCCAGCATGGCATCTGCTGCTCTGCTCTTTAAGGCACTGCCGGACAGTATAGACCAGGACTGGGCAATCGCATCAATTTGACACTCGGAGTTTGTGATTGAACCTACCGGAGACCCGTCATCATAATAAGCGCGCCTGTACCAGGAGCCGTCCCAGCCATGTTTCTCCATATTAACCTGCAGCTCATCGAGGATTCCGGTATATTTTTCAACTCTTTCGTTATCATCCTTTCTGGCACAAATCGGGATGAACCTTTTAAGAACTGCCAGGATAAACCAGCCAAGCCAGACACTTTCTCCATTTCCTTCCCTGCCAATCGCGCTAAATCCGTCATTCCAGTCCCCGGTCCCAATCAGAGGCAAACCGTGCCCGCCAAATCGCAGGCTGCGGTCTATCGCCCGTACACAGTGTTCATATACTGAACCACTCTGCTCTGAGGTCTCTGGAACGGCATAACGTTCGTCTTCGTTTTCCCCAAGTGCTTCAAGTTTTAGAAAGCTTGTTTTCTCTTCTAAAATACTGAAATCTTCGGTATGTTCCAGATAGTCTGCTGTTACGTAAGGCAGCCACAATAGGTCATCTGAGAATTTTGTCCTGATTCCTTTGCCGGTCTCCGAATGCCACCAGTGCTGTACATCTCCCTCCGGAAACTGTCTGGAGCTGTGCAGGATAATCTGCTTGCGTGTTATTTCCGGTTTGATGACGGCCAGGGGCATGACATCCTGAAGCTGATCCCTATAGCCGTAAGCCCCCCCTGTTTGATAGAATCCTGATCTGGCCCAAATCCTGCAGACAATGGTCTGATAGAGCAGCCAACGGTTTACCAGTAGATCAAAGGACGGCTCCGGAGTTGAGATCTGAATACGTGACAAAACATCATCCCAATAGTGGCTCACATCCTGAAATGCCTCTTCGATTCTGTCCGGACTGCGAAAAGCTTGAACCAAGGAAAGTGCCTTTTCTCTATTTTGTTCATCCCCAAGCAGAAAATAGACCGTTTTTTCTTCTCCGGGATCCAAGGTTACTTGAAGCTGCAGGACTGCACAAGGATCAATATTCGTACCCATCTTGCCTGAAAGACAAGACAATATCCCTTTCGGTTTTGTCAGGCTGCCGCCTACACCAAGAAATTCAATACGGTCTGATGTTGACGATAGATAATCCGCACCGAAACCGGTAATAAAGGCTGCTCTTCCGGCAAACTCTTCCTGGTAGACATTCTGGCAGAAGATGGTTTTATCGTGCAGCTCGGTGAGCAAATAAGGCATGTTTTGTTCCCTGTTTACCCCCAGCACCCATTCCAAATAATAATAGAGTGAGAGACGTTTCGGCAGCGTATTTTTATTGGTCAGCCTCAACGCTGTAATTTTCAGATTCTGTCCTAGCGGGATAAAGACCCTCGTCTCCTGGTTAATTCTGAAGCTGGAATGTTCAAAGACCGTGTACCCCTGACCATGCCTGATAAGATAAGGCTGACTGTCCCTGACTGGCTGCGGCAGAGGTGACCAGTAGTCTTGGGAATCTTCATCCTTGATAAAGACAGCCTCCCCGCTGACATCGAGCAGCGGATCGTTTGACCACGGGGATAGTTTATACTCCCTGCTGTTTTGGGACCAGGTATAGCTCGCCCCTGCTTCAGAAATGATTGTCCCAAATTTTTCATTCGCGATAACATTGACCCAGGGCAACGGGGTTGGCTGATTTTCCTCATTGATGATTACATATTCTTTTCCGTTGTCCGTAAATCCGCCATAGCCGTTAAAGAACTTAAGGCCTTCTGTCTTTTTACTCTCCAAGACAGTGCGGTGCGTTTTACTTACATTCTGTACAGGCAGGCTGTCTTTTTCTAACCGCCCGTTGGTAATACGGTTGCCTGCGATTTGTTCTATTGTGATTCTTTCGCCAGAAGTTTGTTCACCGGCAGCCGGCTCGTCTATGATCTTTTCACCAGCTCGCAGACACTTCATGATCTGGTGGTTTAAAGATCCGTTTTCGCCGGAAAATATGACGCTGGCGACGGTATGAAGCAAAACGTCATCCTCCGCGGAAAGCTGATCTTTTTTCAGAAGAAATACGCCTCCGGGTTTATTGACAAGTTTCCGAACATGGCTGATGCTGATTTTTTCCATAATAACTTCCTGGATCGCCTGGAAGTATCCCGTTTCGTCCTCATTGAAAATAACCAAGTCGATGTAGAGGCCTTTGATTTTCCAATATTCATGAATGGTCAGGATTTGATCCACCAGCTTGAGCTGGCTGCTGTCCTGAATCTTCAGCATGACAACCGGCAGGTCTCCTGATATGCCATGAGACCAGAGAGAGGTTTGTCCAAGCTGATTAGATGCTGCGGGGCTTTTCTGGATTGGGCAGCCATAGATGACCTGCCCGGCCAGACTGGAAATCATATTGGCTTCTCCAAAAGACAGTTGAAGGTTCGTTAATTCCATCAGATTTTGCGACCATGCCAATTCCTTGGCTTGCGTGATCACATAGCCACTGCGGTATTTCTGGGCAAGCTGAAGGACAGATTCCAGCTTATTGCCGTATCCGGTCAGGAAATAGACAGATACCGTTCTTCCCGGATCAATTCTCACCCTGGCCCGCAGACTTAAGATTGGATCAAGAACCGCTCCTACCGAATTGGACAAAGGCTGGTTAATATCCATGACCCTAGGATCGGCCAACGTTCGTCCGCGTCCAATAAATTTGACTCTGTCTGTCTCATACTCGGTTTCCCCAAACATATTTCCTTCACTGAACAAGGTATGCATCATATAATGTTCAGCGTTGTGCAAATGCCGCGGCCGCCGAAAAGCGACAAGGGTATTATTTTCATACTTTGTCTGGATGAACAGCTTGCTGAAGGCGGGATGAGCCATATCCGCCGAGATTTCATCCAAAGCAACTTCCACATAACTTGTCAGCTGGAGATCCCTGGAATAACTGCTTTGATTGGTCAGCGTGATTTTCCTGATCTCTACAGTATCCTCAGGGGCGACGAATACATCTGTCTGCGTGATGATATTTCCGTCTTTGCGGATATACTTGACCGTATTCGGGAAACAGGTTACCTTGTATTCCTCAGGCTGCGTCTGTACCGGTTTGGCTGTAGCCGACCAAAGATTTCCCGAATTAAGATTTTGGACATAGAAAAATGTTCCGTACCTGTCCATGGCGGGATCTTTGCGCCAGCGGGTCAGAAAAAGATGATTATACTGACTGTAGCCTGTACCGGAAAGCGTAAGCATGACGGCATATTCCCGGTTCGAAATGAAACTGCAGCGCGGAACCCGGGTATTCGGACTCAGGTAGACCACAGGTTTCTCTCCGAGTTTGCAGGAAATAGCGCGGACTTCCTTTTCCCCGGTTTCTTCGATGATCGGATTAAACGTATATTCTTTCAACGGAACCTGCTCCTGCAGCAGCATTTCAATCGATTTAATGACCGGTTCCCGGTGGAAGCGCTCCTGCATCCTGTTTGCTTCAAGGACATTCCCTAAGGCGATCAGGCTCATCCCCTGATGGTGAGACATATAGCTCTTGACGATGCTGGATTCCTCATTATACGGAACTCTGCTTTTGGTATAGTCAATCGCTTCAAACAGTCCGAATACACCGTTATAACCTTTATTTTTCATCAAATGGAGGTTTTCCATACTTGCTTTAAAATCAATCGGCAGCGCCATAAAAGTCGAATACGGGGATATGACCATATCCTTGGACAATCCTCTTTTCAGGCCTAAGCCCGGAACGCCAAAAGCTTTATATTGGTAATTATTCTGGATATCAAAACAGAAAAATCCCGATTCGGATATCCCCCATGGCATTTTGGCCTTTTCCGCATGCGCCTGTTGAATCTTTACCACAGAGCGATAGGATTCATCAAGGAGCGTTCCACGATAGTTCTTAAACAGAATAGAAGGCATTAAAAACTCAAACATGGTTCCACTCCAGGATACCAGACAGCGCCTGCCGTTTATTCTGGTCAGCGGCCGGGCCATCTTAAACCAGTGGCTTTGAGGCACATCCCCTTTGGCGATCGCCAACAGACTGGTCTGCCGGGCTTCCGAGGCCAGCAAGTCATAATAAGATTTATCCCGTTTTCGCTCTGTTAAATTGTAGCCGATCGTAAACAGCTTGATCTGGTCGTCAAACAAGGGCTTGAAGTTCATTCTGTACACTAAATGATGAAGATCTTTCTGTAGCTTCCCAGCACGGAGCAAAGTCAAAACAGCTCGTTTAAGTCCGCGATAGAGATAAGGCTGTAATTCCTTACCGGTGGTTTCTGGATTGTTCAGCAAGCCCAGATATTCCCGAATAAGAGATTTGACCGGGTACTGTCCGAGCTTTCGCAAAGAATCAGGCAGGTTAGGCAGGGTCAGGAACGGGAAAAAATATTCCAGCGCATTTTTTTGGTCTTGAAGCATCCGAGCCAGAGCCTCCGGCCAAAAATCTTTTGTGATCAGCCTGAGGTCTGTTTCGGGTTTCTCAGCCGTATTTCCGTTTTGATCTGCGGAATTCCTGAAACGATTGCGCGTCAGTTTTGCCCATTTGTCTACGAATGCATAACAAGTTTGAAGGTCTGTTATTCCTGCGCAAGCTCCGACTTTTTCAGCTCGCTCGCTTGCCATGATAGCTTTCAATTCTGTGCCAAAAGATTCCCTGACGTCAGGATCAACCGTGCCGGCATTCTCCTGACTCAGCAGATAAGTATCCATGAACCCCTGCAGCATGTTTTGCCCGATCAGTGGTTTCCCTGAAATTTCGGCCAGGCCGTTTTTTAGCGCGATCATATAGCCTGCCATGTTGCCGCTGTCAACCGTTGAAATATAGATCGGGTGAAGCGGTTCCAGCGTCTGCGTATCGTACCAGTTATAGATATGCCCATTCCATTTTGGCATTCCTTGGATCGTCCGGAGCGTATTCCTGACCCGGCTCAGCATTCTTTCCGTGCTTACATAGCCGAGATCTCCGGCTGTAAGGTTAGCCAGCAGCGCCAGCCCGATGTTGGTAGGTGATGTCCTGCAGGCCTCTCCTTTATGCGGTTCCATCTGGATATTATCCGGAGGCAGATAATTGTTTTCCGCATTGACAAAAAGATCAAAATAAGCCCAGACCTGCCGAGAGAACATACGAAGCACCCGGCGGTCTTCGGAAGAAATCCCTGTGATAGAATCGGTATAGGGCAGACTCATTCGGTAGGCAAGCCATGGCGACGCCAGCCAGCTGATCAACAAGATTGTTAGGATTATCCCGGTAAGCAAGCTCACATAAAAATAACCGAATAGAAAGAAAAGGCTCATCACGATGCCGCGCACCATTCTATGATAAAAATTCCAGGGGTCTAACTGAAGATACGTTTCAGAATCTGCAGCCGTCTCCCATTCGAGTAAATTGCGTTTGGTGATGATTTGTCTCCCAAGACTCCTAAATACGGCATCCAGTTGATTATACGCTTGATACGGCAGCACCGCGATGCTGAACAGGATCTGGCTGATTCCTAGTTTTAGCTCAAACTTAAAGATCCTGAAGGTTATACTGCGGTCGATGAGGCGTCCGCCAATGTTCAGAAGCAGCGGTAAACTCAAACTCAGCAGGACTAAAATCGCCAGCTGGCTGAAGAACTGATGCAACACGGTAACGGCTAAAAAAAGAATAATTATCTGAAAAGGCGTTTCCAGGCTCCGTCTGAGATTGTCAAAAATCTTCCAGCGGGATACAGCGGAAAAGTCCTGCTGAAACATATAACGCGCAATTTGCCAGTCTCCCCTTATCCAACGATGCGCCCTTTTGGTATGCGACAGAAATTTGGTCGGATATCCGTCAAAAAACTCAATATCCGTCGCTAAGGCTGTACGCGCATAGAGACCTTCAATTAAGTCGTGACTCAGGATCCTATTATCCGGAAAGGCATTTTGGGTTACGGCGTGAAATACTTTCAGATCATAAATGCCTTTGCCTGTGAATATTCCTTCGCCAAAGAGATCCTGATAGATATCTGAAATCGCGCAGGTATAAGGATCAATGCCTGCTGTTCCGGTGAACACCCTGGCAAAAGGCGAAGCAAACGCGCTTGCCGCCGTGAGACCGATCCGTGGCTGAATAATACCATAGCCATAGGCGATACTTTTGCCGTTGTCAGCCAGTCTTGCTTCATTCATCGGATGCGCAATTGTACCAATCAGCTTGCGTGCAGAATCTCTGGGCAATATTGTATCGGCATCCAGTGTGATAACATAGCGGATTCCTTGCATGGCTTCCGGCTTTCCTGTCCGGATAAAGTAACTCGTCTCTCCTTCGTTCAGAAGCAGCCGGTTGAATTCAATCAGCTTTCCCCTTTTTCTTTCCCATCCCATCCAGACCTTATCTTTTTCGTTCCATTTTCTTTCTCTGTGAAAATAGAAAAAACGCTCCTCCCCATATTTGTCATTCAGTCTTGCCGCCGCTTTGACACCCGCCTGAATGATTTCATCATCCCCGGTCTGTTTGGCCGCAGGGGCATCTGCAAAATCACCGAGAACGGCAAAACACAGGTTCTGATCCCGGTTGCTTAAATAGTGTGTCTCCAGTTGTTTCATTTGCTGCCGGACTTTGGACGGATGATTGAAAATTGCCGGGATCACAACAATTGTTTTGTATTGTTCCGGTATCCCGTTATCCAGGTACAATTTCGGCAGAAAGTTCGGAGACAGCATCCTGCAGAACAGACGATTAATGAGACAGACAGCCATGCCATTGATCAGGATCAGCGCTCCAATCAGGCCCAGAAGCATACTGCCTGATAATACATTGCCAGAATTGTTTTTTGTCAGATCGAGAAAAATAAGAAAAGGTATCACTGTCGCCAGAAATATTAACCCAAGGTAGGACAAGGCAGGTTTTAATTTTAGATAACAGTATATGCCATGAAAGGACTTTTTTACCCTGCCCCAACTGTCGGCCAGCTCCTTTTCCAGGCGCACCTTGCCGGAACCAAACAAGTAATAACCAACGTGGCTAAAAGGCGCAGACTGGTTCTGGGCAGCTAATTTTTCCAATGTTCTGGCCACAATAATTTCTGTAACTTTATATTTTCCTGCCAGACCTTCTATTTCATGCCTGTATTTGTCCCGGGAATCAAAATCCATCTTGTCAAATATTTTGGCCGGATCCTTTTGAAGGGTTTGCTGTACCAGACTGACATTTTCGAAAAAAGCAGACCAGTTCTCAGCGTTAATCTGTTTGATATCCGTGACAAGTTTGCCCATGGCCGCTCCCTGGGCTGTCAGAAAATGATGTTCTGAATTTACGGCCTTCTCCACCGTTGTATTTTGTCTGCTGGCCGCATTATCAAGCCAGTTGTATAGTATTTTAGCTTCTAGGCCATGTTCCTTAAGCTTTCTGGCGATTCTTTCCATGAAAATTGCCGTGAGCACATCTTCCGGATCCTGCCCCGATGCAGGAGGCATCTCAGACGCAGGCATTTCAGCGTCCGTGTATCCCTCAAATACAGTCTTTAACCAATCATCAGCTTTTCTTCTTTCGGCCTGGATATAAAGAATACGCTCAACCTGATAGTAGACTTTTTCCAGCAGCAGTACTTTTAGCATCATTGGAACAGCCCATATCTCAGCAGATGAAAGTGGCGCCTCTTCCTGATACCCGGCAATAAACGCCTTTAACTGATCAAAATTCAATTCATGTTCGCACTGTTTTAGAAATTCAGCTATAATCAGATAAATTCTGGGGTAACCGGCGTTATCCCCTCCTTTTAAATACTGTAGCTTGCTTTCATATTCTTTGGAGATATCCTTGGTCAGTCCTGTGATCAATTCGCTGATAATGTAGTAGTTGTCCAGGTACCATTCTGCTGCGGGAATGACGTCTTCCGTTTCATAGTAATATTCATTGATTGGAGAATAAGCTTCACGGATATAGGCACTTTGTCTTTTAATAACCGGCAGCAGGCTCCGACCTTTAGGGGTAAGCCCCAGCCAGTTATGGAATTGAGCAAGTTCCGAGATCTTCATATTTCAACCCCAACATATTTTTTTCTTTACTCATTATGTCCATTTCTGCGGGCATAATTCGTAATTTGCAGCCTGCTGGGGCAAATCGCCGCTCTTCGCCATCCGTGGTACCACGACATTAGGCCATCCATGGCCGTCAACCATTGGAATGTCTTAACGCTTAGGCTTTCTGTTTATTGAACGCTGCTGTCACTAAAAGTTCGCTTGTGTATTTTGTGCAAGTCCGCAATATTTTGAGAAATAAGTAGAAATAATTACATCTTATAACAGAGACAGGGGTGTATCGAAACTAAAGTTTCGATACACCCCCTTGCTGAATTAAGCTTTGGCCTTTTTAAATTTACAGCGTTTGTTGTATTAGGCGAAAATAGTTATCTTAAGAAAAATAACCTTGAAAATCTTCGAGGGACATCAGTATCTCCCGTGGTTTATTGCCCTCACTGCGGCCAACGACGCCGGCGTCCTCCAGCATATCCATAAGGCGGGCTGCCCGGGAATACCCAACTCTCAGCCGCCTTTGCAGATAAGATACCGAAGCAATCCCGGATGTAATCACCAGCTCGCCGGCTTCAGCAAAACGCTCGTCAAGATCTTCATCTGGCTTTTCAGAGGTTGTGGTTTCTTCAAGCAGATTTTCATCGAGCTCATAAGCCGATCTGCCCTGTTTTTTCCAATGTTCAATGACATTTTTTGTTTCTTGCTCGTCGATAAAGCAGCCGTGAACTCTTTGGGGTTTATTTAGGCCAATCGGGGAATACAGCATGTCCCCTTTGCCCAATAATTTCTCGGCACCGCCCCCATCAAGGATCGTTCTGGAATCAATTTGCGAGGAAACGGCAAAAGAAATCCGGCTTGGGATATTCGCTTTAATAAGTCCTGTAATAACATTCACCGACGGACGCTGCGTGGCGATGACCAGATGAATCCCTGCCGCTCTCGCCATTTGAGCAAGTCGGCAAATAGCCTCTTCGATTTCATTGGCAGCTACCATCATAAGATCGGCCAGCTCGTCAATCACGACGACAATGTAAGGTAACGGTTTATCCATATTCCTATTGAAGTGATCAATGTCACGAACGCCACTGGAGGCAAACAGTTCATAGCGGTCTTCCATTTCCCTGACAATGAATTTAAGGTATTTGGATGCTTTCTTCGGATCGGTAACGACCGGTGAAAGCAGATGGGGGATGCCGTTATACTGGTTAAGTTCAACCATTTTGGGGTCGATCAAAAGCAGTTTGACCTGATCCGGTGTATAGGAAAACAGCAGCGAATTCAAAAGACAATTGATAAAAATACTTTTCCCGGAGCCGGTAGCGCCGGCAACAAGCAAATGCGGCATTTTTGCGAGCTCACCAATAACAGGCTGGTCCGCAATATCTTTGCCAAGCGCTATTTTCAGCTTACCGCCAGAACCCATAAATGATTCAGATCCAATCACTTCTCTAAAGTAGACGGTCCTGGACTTTTGACGCGGCACTTCAATCCCTACAGCCGCTTTGCCCGGGATCGGTGCTTCAATTCGGATATCTCTCGAAGCCATGGCCAAAGCAATATCATCTGCCAGATTGACAATTTTACTGATTTTCGTTCCCGGAGCAGGTGAGAGCTCATAACGTGTGATAACCGGGCCGACGGTAATATTGGTAACTTTTGCGGTCACTCCGAATGTGCTTAAGACATCCTCCAGAAGCTCCGGGTTTGTGCGTTCTGCCGCCGCGGTACTGTTTTCCCTGCGCCGCAATAATTCGATCCTCGGCAGTATCCAGGCTTTCGTTTTGATGTCGTCGTAGTCGTATTCCGCAGGGATATCTGCAGATACATTTACTGATGGTTTTGATTCATACGCCTTATAAAAATTTCCGTAAATTTTTTCTTCAGTCACAGGAGCCGCTGCCGTCACTTGCGTTACGGGAGCTACTTGCTGCCTTTCCTGAAAATAGTTGTTTCTCTGAAACAGAGTATCCTGTTTTTTCTCTTTATCTGCGCTTTCCAACGGAAATGTATTGTTTTTCCTGACATCTTTCTTACTCTCTTTGAAATAGTCTTTAAATCCATTCATACTGACCGTATTTTCTGAAATATAGAAACTTTTATTTCCTTCGCCAAAATACGAAGAGAAATTTGCTCCCAAATGTCCCAGGTGATCCTTAGTTGCGACCGGTTCGTCATTCACAAACAATCGCTCGGCAAAATAGGATGAAAAGCCATTTTCGCGCGCCAAGCTCACCGGTATGCCTGTCTCAGGTTCAGAAGCTGCCTTATTCCCCAACCGATTGGCCTGAACTTCTCTGGACCTGGCGGTACTGATCCTTTTCGACAGTTCATCTGATCTAGCTTGTTCAGTTGATCTGGCCTTGTCAACTGGCCGGTCCTTCATTATATTCTTTTTCCGCTTATATTCATCATATCTGTTATCATATTCATCATCTTCATCTTCATCATCGTCGTCATCATCGTCAAATTCCTGTTCACGCTTTGTTCCGGACATAAGCCAACAAACAACCGCAAAAATCAAACAAATTACCGGCAGACCAAGCGCGTAATTTCCGAGAAGTTCTTTAAAGAAACTAAAAACGTTGGTCGAAAACTCCTGGATCTCGAAATATCCCAGGATCCCAATCAGAAACATAAAAAAATACAGCAGCGAAAGTGCTTTTATAAGTATTCTTCCAACCAGCCTCAAGGTTTACCACTCCTAACATTTATCGATATCATTGATCTCAGTCGATCTGCAGATATTCCATAAGATTAAGCACGCATTTTTCCGGAACCGAGACCTCTCCAATTTCGACCTGACTGAAAAAGCCATGATAGTCGCTGCCACCTGTTGCGAGAGTCCTGTATTTTCGTGACAGTTCTTCAAAATAGGTAATCTTCTCTTCGCGTTGAGCCCAGTAACCGTAATAGACTTCAATTCCAATCGGCTTGTAACTCAAAAGATCCTCAGTCAGGGACTGGTCGATTAGTCCCGGATGAGCCAGGACAGGAAGCCCGCCTGTTTCGAGAATCAGATCAACCGCATCAGGAAAGGGGTTGCCTTCATAGGGTATATAGGCCGTTCCGCCGGGTCTGAGACAGGACGCAAGATTATCCCAATTAATAGTGAGATTTTGATCACGTTCAGTTTTATTCCAGATCGCGTAAATAATATGAGACTTGCTGACGACGCCTTCGAAACTTGCTGTATTTTCAATCTCCTGCCATTCGAGCACCAGTCCCAAATCTTTTAACTTTCCGAGCATTAATTTTGTAACAGCAGTTCTCTCTTTACGGATTTGCTGAAGCTTTTCCTGAAGATAGTCATTATTAATGTCTCGGTAATAGCCCAGCAGGTGAATCTCCTGGTTCTTGTAATAGGTATTCAACTCAAGTCCGGGTATAATCCGAATTCCGTAATCCGGCGCAATGTTTTGCGCCTTGGTGACACCGGATGTTGTCTCATGATCGGTAATGGCGACAATATCCATCCCTTTTAAAGAAGAAATTTGCAAAATCTCTTCAACCTTGAGACTTCCGTCAGACTGATTGGTGTGAATATGAAGGTCAGTTTTCAATCGTAACGATCCTCTCGCCAAGATTTGCTATAATGTTTTCTTTTATACTATTTTATTCGTTTTTTACGGCAAAAATCCTTCAAAATAATTTGAATGATTGTTATATGTATGATCTGCCATCAATTTAAATGCAGACTGAAATGTTAACTGAAATGTTATCGTTGACACAATCAAGTAATTCCGATATAATAGCTTTCGTCGTCAACTGTAGGAAACACCTAGGGGATTAGTTTAATGGTAGAACAGCGGTCTCCAAAACCGTCAGTGAGGGTTCAACTCCTTCATCCCCTGCCAAGTAAATTTGAGGCTCAGAGGCCTTTTTTTATTTTTTGTATTTATGCTTTGGGGCAGACTTTTGGATAGATTTTTTTAACCGAAGAAAAAAATAAGGGAATCGGAATTATCCGACTCCCTTATTTTTATTTCTGTTTTTTTAGGTTATGATCTTTTTGATTTCAGATCATTTTGAAAGATATGTATCACTTGATTTATTGTTTTTCTTTAAGCCTTTACTATTAAGTCTAAGATGAAATAGCACTAAAACAACTAATAAGAAACCTGGAATAACATGGACGCTTTCAAAGATTTCCTTGGGAATCATTTCATTTGTTAACGCAGTAATCACCAAGATCAGAAGATCAATACAAAGCAATACATTAACAATTTTATTTCCTTTATCCGTATCCAATTCTATCACTCCTTTCATTAAATGTAGGTAATATGTTAACAATTGATTATGTCATTTATGTGAAATAATGGTGACAGTTATGTGAAATTTGAATGGACAAAGTACATTCAAATTTTATATCGTCCTGTTTCTTTTAATTTGCAATTTTTCTGTGTTTTTGATTACTTGGGAACATCTACAAGATTGAAACGGTATAAAAAGATTTTGTAATCCCATACTAAAATTAAAGGAGGGTTAATATGAGCTGGAGAGAATCGCGATTTATGCAAGTTGTGTGGACCGTCATTCGCGTATATATTGGCTGGGAGTGGCTGAGTGCCGGTATCAGCAAAACTTTTGGAGCAAGTGCTGCAGCCTGGGTAGGCCCGAACGCGGGAGCGGCCGTTACAGGTTTTTTACAAGGAGCTCTGACCAAAACCGGTGGCCAACATCCTGATGTATCCTGGTGGTATGCATCATTTATTCAAAATATTGCTCTTCCGAATGCCAAAGTGTTTGGTTATGTGATTGCCTGGGGAGAACTTCTGGTTGGCTTGGGATTGATCCTCGGTTGCTTCACGACCATCGCTTTACTTGCGGCAGTCTTTCTGAACATGAGTTATCTACTGGCTGGTGCTGTCAGCACCAATCCAATGTTATTATTCTGGGAAGCTTTACTGCTTTGGGCCGGGGCAGCTGCCTACTACTGGGGAGTGGACAGGATACTTATACCCCAGTGGAAAAAACGACGACTCAAGCAGGGTATTGCGTAACAAAGTTTAATATCATGCTGCTTCATAATGTTAAAGACACGGGGAAAGCCCATGTCTTTAACATTTTTTTCGTTATATTTTTTCGTAATATGTTTCCCTCTATAACAAAAACAAAGATTTTTCAAATTCTTTAACAAAATACTTCTTCCCTTTGGGGATCACTGTATGTCCCTCAGACTCCAGCAAAAACTTCTGATGATCCAGACCACCGGGAAACTTATCATTCAATTCTCCGCCTTTCTTAAGCGTCCGCCAGTACGGGGTAATATCCGGATTACCGGCATCCTCTCTTTCTTGCGAAGCATTGGCGGCGGTATTAATAAAAATCCCTGCCGTCAGCTGACAGGTGAAATCGGCTTGATGTTTTTTGGCCAGATAAGCTCTGATCTCATCGGAAGTAATCAGTTTGCCCGGAGGTATCCTTTTCATGACTTCATCATACTCCAGCGGAGCGGCAATCAACATATTTCCAGCACCAAACCGCTTGGCCATCTTCTCGTCATAGCCAATAAATTCTATTCTGGGCATATCTTTTGCCTGATGCAGCTTTTCATCAAACGTTTTTCTAGCCATTTTTTTCCTCATAAAAACCATTGACTCCTCAAGAGATCAATGGTATATTTAAGTTTAATTAGATTTTATTTATATTTTAATATAACTTCTCTACATTACTATATCACACATCTTTCTGATTGTCAATATCCTCTTGCATCATCCTCTAATCAAATCAATGCAACAGTGAAAGGATGTCGGAAATGGAACCATTTATGCTGCTCCCTCCTGCCATGATCAACAAGATGTCCGTGCATGAGATCCTGGAATGCAACGACCAGACGGCCCGCTTTGGTTTACAGCTTTCAGCATCAGAAGCCTTAGAGCTTGTAGAAACACGCGCTCATTCTCTTCGCAGCTTCGGACGGGTTGAATTTGCAGGCGGCATGATTAATAAGCTCATTCTCCGCTTTTGTGATTCCCCTTTTCTCTCCTGTCATAATTATGCCGCTGCCCTAAATGACCTGATCGAGGCATTTTATTATTTTAAGAATGAGACGCTTGATGAAATAAGCGACGACGAGTTGATCGGACTGATGAAGGTTTATTTTGACGGGAACTGTCAGGGCTCGCTTGAGTTGCTGCAAAACCGCGAACTGGAAACGCTTGCCCGTAATATCCGCTATGGCCTGACGGATTATTGGAATGTACACCCCAACGAAGATGATCCGGACAATGAGGAGGTGGACGTATGGTGAATTTACTCAGAAAACACGCGGTATTGAATATGTCTCTTCCTGAAAGCGCTGTTCTTCAGTCACTTTTGGAACAGGCTTTTCAGCATGGACTGCTGACTGACGTTGAACTTCAGCATATGCAAACACAAATCGTTAAACTCCTGACAAAACAACTGAAACGGTTTACACATGGCGACAGCTGCTCCGTAAAGTCGGAAACAGCGCAAAGTATCATGCTGTCCATCCTGTATACGATCGGTATCTATCTGAAGAGCCTTTCTAATCCCAGTCTCTGTCTGGATTGTCTCAAACAAGACCAAATCAATGATCTGTTTCAGGAAGGCAGAAACATTATTAATCTTCGCATCAGTGAAGCCAAAACACTTCTGTCTGTAATTAATCATGACGGTTTGACCTTTGCTAACCAGGCCTATAGCGATACGCTCGAAAATGGCATTCCGGCATTTTTTACAGCTTATGATCCGGAATTCGCCGCGCACGAAACACCCGGTTCAATCGATTACCCGCTTAGCAATGATCAGATGGATTTAACAGGGATTGTCTATATTCATCATTACTTGCAGCAATTATACCATGAGGATACGTTCTGCCTGAATTTCCCCGATGAAGACATCCAATGTTTGCTGCGTGGGTATCACGATCATTCCGAGGACTTGCTGCTGAATATTTTTGAGCTGGTATTAGCCCAATCACTTGGCTCAGTACTGGCCGGCAAGTCTGCGCGTCAATTGAATATCAGTCAACAGGATCGGGAATACCTTCAGCAGAAATTATCAAAGCTCCCCGACCAGGAATTTGATGTTATGCTGCAGAATGCTTTGACCCAAGTCAGCGATGAGCTCGCGTTTAATGACAGGAGTCAGGTTCAGCTGCTTCAAGAAAGTATGGCTTCTTTTGCTGTCAGGCTCAAAAATGCTTTGCATAATGGGCGGTTGGAAGCAGTCTTTATTACTTTAAAAGCGCAACCGGAGCGCCCTGCGATCATTTTTGAAGACGGACCGGGCTTAGCAGATGACATATTCCGAGACATTGCCGAAGAAATCCGACAATGCCGCTATATTGAAGATAAGCTTGCAATCATCCGGAGGGAAATTCACAGCGCTGCCGACCTGGCAGATATTCTCGAAGCATCCTGCCTTTTGGAAGATGAATATGACAGTATTTATCATTCCTTAACCACGCTGGAACTTGCGCTGCTGATCAAATCACTCCCGGCGCCCGATCCATCATTTTTTATCCATTCCGGGTACGCGGCCTCTGAAGAAATGAAAGAGTGGCAAATCCGGCTGATTTCCTTTGTTGACCAGCTTGTGCCGTCTGAACGAGCTAACCTGCTTCATCTTGTCAAAGGTCTGACGATTATATAAAAAATGTACCTCTGAGATACCGTCCACTTCCTAAAAAATATTTTAAGCCTTTTATTCATAAAACTAGGCCCATACTTATCTATGGAAAGGAACCTTTATAGAAAATAGCAAAAAAAAATATATAGAATGACTCAGCAAAAAAACAGAGTCGTTGCTCTGCTTTTTCGTTTTATTCTTCATCATTCTTTTTCTGCTATGTATTTTAGTCTGAAAAGAGCACGCAATGATCTACCTTGCACCACCATAGATGGTTGATTACCTAGCCATGATCTTTCGACCATAACCAAGCAGGTCGCCACCTATGATCATGGTTTGTTCGACCATGCAAGATATCTTAACAGCTGACAGCAACCTCACGGCTGCAGCCAACCATTAATTCTATAACTTTGTAACGAACTTACAAACTCATAGAATATACGACACCCGGCATAATCTTAGCTCGACCCTTAACGATAGGTTGGAACCCTAAAACAATAAAAATTAATCGACTGCCTCAAAGCTTTTCCCAACCGTTAAAAATCTTCCCTCCGACTATTTGAAAGCCTTTGACCTTCAGATAATCTTTGGCCGACCCGGTTACACCCCCGAAAGAGCATAACAGAGTCTTGGCTCAACCATTACGTACCCTTTTACAATCTTAGAATTTGCATTTTTGCTGTTTTTTATCCCAGGCAATAAATTCCTCACTTTTTCGTTGAGGCATGGATCAGTCACCGCCAAAATCGAATAGATCACTTAAAAAAGATCCCCTGCGTTGCTTCGAATTTTTGCCGTAATGGTCCCGATCATACGCATGCTCATGTTCACGATCATGATGTTTGTTTTCATGCTCATAATTTCCGTATTCATTCACATATCCAGGTCTGCGTTCCTGAGTACTGCTCTCGGATTGAGATTTTTCGATAATTTTGTCCAATTCGCCGCGATCGAGCCAGATCCCGCGGCACTGTGGGCAGTAATCAATTTCTACTCCTTTGCGTTCCGTCATCTGCAATTTCACATGACACACCGGACAATCCATGAACAACACCTCCACAAGAATTTATTTATAGGATAAGCTTATATGCTTAATATTTGTTTAGAAATTCTGTTCCGTATTGATTGACAAATATATTTTGATACTGCAAATCTTGCTCCGTCCTGCGTAATTTTTGTTCAGCAGGATATCCAAGCCCAATCATACATTCCACTTTTAAGCCTTGAGGTATATTCAGCACTTCCTGGATATATTCTTCCGTGGTCTTTCCCTCGGACTGATTTCTGTTTCTGACCTGAACCCAGCAGGAGCCTAGTCCCATCGATTTTGCGGCCAATTGAATAATGATCGCAGCTATGGATGCATCTTCGGTCCAGACATCGGTTAGACTGCTGTCCGCCAGAACCACAATGCACAAAGGGGCTCCGCTTAAGAAAGCTGAGCCGTGCTCTCTGGCCAAGGAAAGTTTCTGAAGCAGGTCATGATCTTCCACAATGATGAAACGCTGCGGCTGAATCCCTCTACCAGAAGGGGCCAACAAAGCAGCCTTGACCAGATTTTGGATTTTATCTTTTTCTATTGCGGCCGGACTATATTTACGGATACTTCTTCTATCATATAACAAATCAAGCATTTTTATCCCTCTTTCCTGTATATTCATTGGCTTCTAATACACAAACTACGATCTATCAACTCTAGCTAAAAACTTTACCCGTCTCAAACGCTCACCTTATTTTTTTGAATATTGCTTTCCAAATAACAAGTCATATTCCAGCAGCCAGTAATCTTTTTCTGCTTCCTGAAATGATGAAGGAAGCTCGTCGTACGTCTGCCCATATTGGTCAACGAAGACCGATTTGCCATAAACGGGCAGTACATCTGCCATCCGACCGGTATACTCAAAAATAGTATTCCCTGGATAATTCAGCTGTTTCAACAAATAGGCCCCTAGAAACGACGGACTGATAAGTCCCAAATCTGTGGCACTTCGTATCGTTTTGGCTGCGTCCGCAGAACTTGTATCTGTATCTGTATCTGTATCTGTATCTGCATTTGCATTTGTTTCAACAGTGTCCTGCTGATCGTTTGACCAGATGATCAGCGGGACCGATTTCATTTTTAAGGTGTCCCCCGTTGACCATTCGTTTTCATTCCCGGTAATATAGCCGGTTTCTTTATAGACCTGATAATCCTTGCCCAAAAAAGGCAGGTGGTCCCCAAAATAAACGACGATTGTTGGCCTGTCCGATTTCCGCAAATAGTCAGTCAGATAAGCCAGCGACGCATCTGCATCCCGTACGCCTTCCGCATAGGTGTCTAAAATCCCTTTTCCTTCGGATGTAAGACTGCCGGATGTACTGACCGTATGATCACTGTAACGGTCCGCCGGATAAGGACCGTGATTTTGCATCGTTACAGCAAAAATGAATTCCGGCTGATCGGCTGTTTGAAGCTCTTGAATAATTCTTTTACTGACTTCGATATCTGCAATATATTCACCGTCAATTTTGGCCCCGTTGAAATCTTCCAGACTATAAAAGTGCTGAAAACCCAGCAGCGGGTAAATCTTGTCCCTGTCATAGAACCAGCCGTGGTAGGGATGAATGGCCGTCGTCTCGTAGCCGTAACGCTGAAGCAAGTTCGGCAAAGCAGGCAGGGATTTTGTGACATACTGCTGGTAAGCAATCGCTCCCTGTGGCAGGAAATTGGTCGATAATCCTGTCAAAAACTCAAATTCCACATTAGCCGTACTTCCTCCAAACACCGGGGATAATATCTCGCCAGAAGTGCCCTCGTTGCTTAATTCTCGAAAATTCGGCAGCGGATCTTCAGAAAAAGCAACCTTCGGAAGCCTGGTAGGATCCCAGAAAGATTCATCCAGAATGACAACAATATCCGGCTTCATTCCGCTGTCCTGAACACCAGCAGCCGCCGCTGACGAACCGGCTTTGTCCTCGGCTGTGATCTTGCTGATGGTTTCTTCACTATAGCCAGCTGGCTTCAAAACCATGATATATTCCGTGTTCATCATGAAACCCAGAAGAAAACCGTTCTGTAAGCTGTTTTGGGTTTGGACCCAGTAGATATGTTCGATTTCTGCCATTTTAAACAACGTCTGTAGCGGCGTATGCCGGTAAAAAACCAGCAATGGTATCAGAATAGCGACGCCCGCAAGAACACCCATCCTGGTCCTTAAGCGTAGGCGATATTTCGGAACAAAGAATACCCCGGCCAGAATAAGGACGATAATCATCACGCCAAGAAAAAAAAGGACCGGCAGCACTTCTCCAGAAATCTTAGGCAACAGATTATAAACCTGATCGAATCTCCCAAAATCCCAGGGAAATAAAGGATCCCCTAAAAACTGTTTCTTTACCATATTTGTTAACGAAAGTAAAATCAGCAGGACGGATGAAGAAATGACCGTAAGCCGCAGATTCCCTGTAAGAAAAAGAAAAAAACACAGAAGTACAATTGCCAAAAAATCGTTCATTAAAAATACCAGGAGATTGGAATAGATCCATACAAGAGCTGATTTAAAATCTCCCCGTTGGATCATTTCAGCAATAATGACCTGGACGAATGCTGTAGCTGCAATCCAGATCAGGAAGCCCTTAGCTGACAGCTTCCTGGTTCTTAAAGGGCTTCTAACAAATCCTTGGAAGGCCTTCACCATATAAGACATCGATAACCCTTTTCCCTCCGAGTCTTGTTTTCACTGTTACGAGAGGTTTTCCGGTCTCTGTGACGCTGCCAATCAGCCTCGCCTTGGTGCCAAGAGGATTTTGCTTTAGAATATTCAGAGCCCGTTCCGCATGTTCCTGAGCAGTGATACAGAGAAACTTTCCTTCATTGGCCATATAGAGCGGATCCAGGCCTAAGATATCACAGAAGGATTTGACTTCCGGATCCACAGGAATGCTTTTCTCCTCGATTTCTACGGCATGGTTTGAAGCTTCGGCAATCTCATTCAGAACCGTGCCTAAGCCCCCCCGGGTAATATCCCTCATCGCGCGGACCTCAATGCCTGCCTGAAGCAAATCTTCAACCATTGGTCCAAGATTTGCACAGTCACTTTGGATTGAATTGACAATCTCCATGCGCTGAGACATGATGCAGGCGTGATGGTTGCCCAAATCACCGCTAACGATGAGCGCATCTCCCTCACGGATCACATCTGTGCCAATGTGCCTGCCGCTTTTTCTGAAACCAAGACCGGCTGTGTTGATATACAAACCGCCATTTCCCTGAACGACTTTGGTATCTCCGGCAACAATTTTGATGCCTGCTTCCTTAGCCGTTCTGCTCAGTGAAGCGACGACGCGGTCAAGCAAATCCAGATCGAGGCCTTCTTCGAGAATAAATCCCGCTGTCAGATACTGAGGCTCGGCTCCTGCCATCCAGAGATCGTTTACCGTTCCACAGACAGCAAGCTTGCCGATATCCCCGCCCGGGAATTCCAGAGGCGTGACCACAAAAGAATCGGTGGTCATCGCCAGAGGGTATTCGGAAACAGGCAGGATTGCCGAATCTTCCATTTTATCAAGGTAATCGTTGGCTAAATATTTATGAAAAAGATCTTTGATAAGCTCCCTGGTAGCATTGCCGCCGCTCCCATGCGCCATTACAATCTTCATTTACTCACCTACTCATTTTTCATTACAGGCTGCTTAGCCTGCCTGAGTCCATCTGTAAACTATCTTACTGTATCTATCTTATCTATCTTATCTATCTTCTTAGTATATTTTCCCGACTTATTTTCTCATAGGCAACATTTAAACGTTGATTACAAATTTATGAATGGATTACTTTCTGGTAAACCGAAACCAAATGCCGCAGGTGCCCTCAGACGATACCATACAGGGTCCCTGCGCTTTAGCCGGTGTACAGACCTTCCCAAACATCGGACACTCATCAGGGTTGATCTTACCAAGGATAACCTCGCCGCAGCGGCAGTTCGTCGTTTTTTGAGCAGTATCACCGGCAAGGTCGGCCGAACCGGCATCGTATTTCCGGTATTTTTGATTCAGATATAAACCGGAATCCTCAATAACGCCGATCCCACGCCAAAAAGCCTGTCCAGACTCAAAATAATTGTTGATATAGGCTAAAGCAACCGCGTTCCCCTCGGGCTTAACCACGGAAGGATAAAGATTATGCACTTCGTGTTTATGATTTTCGACTTGTTTAACCAAATCGTAAATGGCGATCAGGATATGTTCCCCTTCAAAGCCGGCTACGGCAAAAGGCTTCATATACTGCTCCGTCAAACCTGCATAGGCCTGCGAACCAAGAATCGTGCTGACATGCCCCGGCGCAATAAACGCTGATATTTCATTATCCGTGGCGCAGATAAAATCAAGAGCCGGCATAACCCTGCGCAGTGCAGTCAAAAACTTAATATTCGTCAGACCGGAACGCTCCGTTTGCTCAATAACCAGTGCATAAGACGGAATCGTGGTTTCAAAGCCGACGCAGGCAATCACATACGTAAGTTCCGGGTTAGCTGCGGCCTTTTTAAGCGCTTCCTGCGGTGAGTACATGATCTCGACCCTTGCCCCGTCCGCCTTGGCCTCACTTAAAGATTTCTCCGAGCCCGGCACTTTCATCATATCGCCAAAGGTAAGCAGCACGTAGTTCGGGGTCATGGCCCATTCAATGGCTTTATCAATATAGGAAGCCGGAGTTACGCACACCGGACAGCCCGGGCCGGATATAAGCCTGATCTTTGGCGAAAGCAGACTGCGTATACCGTTCTTAAAGATTGAGGAAGTATGAGTTCCGCATACTTCCATGATTTTAAGCTCTTGATGATCTCCCGCAAGCTCTTTCAGTATATGATCAAGATTCATATTTCAGTGACTCCAATTCTGCAAATAGCTCCAAAATTTCATCGGCAGTGTCCTTCTGAATAACTTCAATGGCGCATCCTGCATGAACCAGTACGTAATCACCTGCTTGGGCATCCACCAGGGCCATATTAACATCAATAATATTCCCCTGGAAATCAACCTTACCGGTAAAATCATTTACTTCCACTACTTTCCCGGGAACAGCCACACACATTTCGTTCACCACCCTGTTCAAATGCCGCTAGTATCTATTAGTACCTTGTCAGCTCAAAATTGTGATATACAGGATTTAGGGTTGACATCATACTAAAATTATTTTATTACGGTTGACCTAAAAAAGCAAAGAATGACCTTTTAGCTTTTTCTTTGCAGCAGCCATCCCGCAACATCTTCAAAACCTTGTCCGGTTTTGGCGTTGACTTCGAACACCGGTGCAGTTTTATTCAGTGCTCTAACACCTTTAAGGAAAAATTCATCGTTAAAATCAACATACGTTTTTAAATCACATTTCGTAAGCAGAATCACATCAGCTTTTTCAAAAGCCAGAGGATATTTGTACGGCTTATCGCTGCCCTCGGCTGCTGAACAAATCAGCATTTTGATATGCTCACCAATTTGGAATTCTGCCGGGCAGACTAAATTACCAATATTTTCAATGAACAACAGGCCGGGCTTGTCGAAAGACAATCCGTCCAAGGAACTCTGGATCGTAGGCGCATCCAGATGACATGCTCCATTCGTGTTGATCTGGATCGCTTCAATACCTAACTCTTTGAGCTTGACCGTGTCAATATCCGATTCGATATCTCCTTCGATCACATATACTTTATTTTCAGAAAGCTGCTGAATTAGATTAATAATGCTCGATGTCTTTCCCGCTCCGGGCGCCCCCATGATATTAACAACAAAGACTCCCATTTTGCCCAGTTTTTCCTGCGTCGCAAAGGCTATCCTGTCATTTTCATCAAAAATGTTCTGGACAACCTGAATTTCTTTTTCAGCCACTTAAGGCCCCCCTTTTTATTCTGTTTCTATTTCTATATCTTTAACATAGAATTCTTTTCCAATGTTTGTTGGCATGCCATCATTGCCGCAGTCAGGGCAGGCAAAAGAAAACGGCTGACGCGCATAATGAATATTGCAGTCCGGGCAGTACCACTTGGCTTTAATATTCTCCATTTCGAGAACAGCCCCCTCGCAGAGCGTGTCTTTCGAAATAATGTCAAAATACATCTGAATGGATTCGCCAATAAAGCCGGACTGTTCTCCGACAACCAAGGTAATGCGCGTAATACTACGCGCATTATTCTCTTTGGCTTTTTCAGAAGCAATTTTTATGATTTGTTCAGTAATCGGAAATTCATGCATCTTCTTCTACTGTTTCCACCTGTGTAGGATTATCCTGAGCTGCTGTCCCGGAAGCAACTTCCTGGACGACAGGCCCATATGCAGTAAACAACTTACTCGATTTATCTCTCATTGGTGCAGTATAACTTCTTTGGGTATTCAGGCAGTTTTTCGGGCATACCTGAACACAGAAATTGCAAACAATACAGCGGGTACGATCGATTTCCCACTTTTTATCGGATTTACCGACCGCAATAGCTGTGGCCGGACATCTTTTAGAACAAATGCCGCAGAACGAGCAATTTTCTATCTTAGCCATCTCAATGCTGCCGCGCGTATTGGGATAAAACTCATTTTTGATGACCGGATACATCGCTGTAGCAGGTTTGCTGAATAAACTTTTCATAATCGTTTTGTTAATTACATTAAAAGCCATGCGTCTCTCCCTACCTTTCCGTACAGCTGATACAAGGATCGATGGTCAATGCCAGCACCGGAACATCTGCAAGGTCTGCGCCTGGCAGTATTTTCAACAGCGTCGGGATATTCGCAAACGTTGGTGTTCTGACTCTGAACCTCTCCAAGTATTTTGTACCGTTGCCTTTAGCGTAGTAGAAAGTCTGACCGCGGGGCTGCTCCATACGTGAAATATATTCTCCGCTCGGATTGCCTTTTATCTTCATATCCACCTCGCCGTCAGGTATTTTCTCAATACACTGGCGAATGAGATCCAGAGACTGGTATACTTCACGCACCCGAACCACGGTGCGGGCGTAGCAGTCGCCGTCTTTTTCGACGATTGGCTCAAAATTCAGATCACCGTAAGCGGCATAGCCTAAGGTACGCATATCCTGAACAACACCACTGCCTCTCAGGGTTGGACCAGCGGCACCCAGATCGATCGCTTCCTGATAAGTCACGACGCCTATGCCTCTGGTTCTCTTCTGAACGGAATAGTCCCGTACAAATACATCCGTCACCGTTTTGGCTTCCTCCGCGATGTCTTTGACAATAACCTTTATTCTATTCAATGTGTCGTTGTCAATATCCTTCCAGACCCCGCCAATTTTACATACACTAAATATAACCCTGCCACCGGTGGTCTCTTCAAAAATATCGAGTACTTTCTCCCGGATCCGCCAGCAATGCATAAACAGGCTTTCAAAGCCATAAGCATCGGCCATGAGACCGAGCCAGAGCAAGTGGCTGTGTACCCTGGAAAGTTCCGCCCAGATGGTACGCAGATATTTGGCACGGGGCGGAATGTCCACGCCCATCATGCCTTCCAGCGTCTGGGCATAGGACTGTCCGTGAATAAAACTGCAGATCCCGCAAATACGTTCAATGACATAAATCATTTCATTAAAATCTCTTTTTTCAACCAGCTTTTCCAAGCCCCTGTGCACAAACCCGATCGAAGGAACTGCGCCAACTACTTTCTCATCTTCCATAATAAGATCGAGATGGAGCGGTTCAGGCAGTACCGGATGCTGAGGGCCAAATGGAATTATTGTTCGCTCACCCATATTACCATCCCTCTCCTATTCTTTTATATCTGCGGCAGCTATATTGAAAGGCTGTTTAACTGCCGTCTCGTAAAATGTCCCCTGAAAATCAACCGCCATTCCACTGACATTAATACCATAGAGATCATGAATCTCGTTTTCATAAAGAAACGCGGCAAAATACACATCACTGATACTCGGAATAGTATCGCCAGACTGGACATCCAATCTCAGATTTTCCAAAGTCAAGTCCAGCTTTTCAAACGAATAAAGCAAATACATTTCCGATGGCGTTTTTGTACAGCAGATTTGGATCAGGCGATACCCATTCTGCAGATACTGCTTCGCACGATCAACAAGCTCTTCAGCTGTAACCGGATTAATGATACGTTCCGTCATCTATTTCGCCACCTTCCTCAAGTTCTGATATTTTTCCTCAAGAACTCCCAAAGCCTGAACAACACCGTCAATGATTGCTTCAGGTCTGGCAGCACACCCAGGGACATACACGTCTACCGGAATGACGTTATCGATTCCGCCCTGGACATTGTAGCATTCACGGAAGATTCCTCCGGAAGTGGCACAGGCTCCGATCGCCACAACAACTTTCGGATCCGCCATCTGGTTATAAATATTTTTAATGACCTCTTTATTTTGTTCATTGACAGATCCTGTCACGACGAAAATATCGGCATGCTTTGGATTGCCAATATTGAGAACGCCAAAACGCTCGACATCATATAAAGGCGTCAGACAAGCCAGTACTTCGATGTCACAGCCATTGCAGCTGGAGGCGTCGTAATGGACCAACCAAGGAGACTTCGGCAAGTATGACAAATCATTTCACTCCAATCAGTATAAGGTTTTTCATCTGAGTGCCAGATAGGCGATGTTGCCTACGCCGAGCACAAGTGCAACGATCCAGGCGCTTCCGAGTACGGACTGCCATTTAAGACGGGAATAGTTGTTATCGATCCAGATCTCCAGGAAATAGACGACGATCGCCAGGATTAAGGCAATGATCGGGCTCGACGCGAAGAACAGACAGACAATACCCAGCAGGAAGACATTTTCATACCAGTGGGCAATCTCAATCAGCGCCAGATCCGTCCCGGAAAATTCCGTGATAATCCCACGGACAATCTCCTGATGCGCATGATGAGACATCGATATATCAAAAGGTGATTTACGGAATTTAATGGTTAGGATAAACAGGAATCCAAGAAAAATACCTGGCAGACTGTAAAGCAGCGGTTGGTCATACATTGCGATGTCCCAAACATTAAAACTTTTCGTCACCATGTACATTCCTACAGTCGTTAAAATGACCATCGGCTCATAGGCCATGATCTGCAGCATTTCTCTCTCTGCACCGATATAGGCGTACGGCGAAAAAGTAGAGTAGGCCGCAATGATCAGGAAGATACTGGCCAGCGTCAAAGCGAAAATCGCCAGCAGCAAGTCTCCGCCGCCAAAGAATATCGCTCCCGAGATAATTACAAAAACGATAAAACAGATGATGTACAGCCTCTGCTGCGGATTTACCGCAATACTGCTTTTGTTCATCAATTTAAAAATATCATAGAAAGGCTGCAGAATCGGCGGACCGTATCTGCTCTGCATCCTGGCAGATATTCTGCGGTCCACCCCGGCAATCAAACCACCGATGAACGGGGCCAGAATGATATAGAGAATGACCATTAACCATGCATAATTTCCACTCATATGATCCCCACCCCAAACATTATGATGATTAGAACAATACTGATCACAACACCAAGTTTAAACAGTTTGCTCTCACCGAAAATATTTTCCAGATAGAAACTCCTCATCGTTATTTCTCTTGTAAGACCCAGAGAACCATAAAACTTCTCTTTTTCGGGAGTATTGAGTCCCGCCAGGTACTGCGGTTTATACTGATAATTCTTGTGCGTGAACGACAGACCCACAGGCAGAACGACCATCAGACCGACCATAATCAGCAGAATAATGACATTTCCCTGATCCAGTAGGTATGTCTGATTATAGATGGACGCAATAAACGGCTCCAGAGAATATTTCGAGATGAGCGGGAACAGCAGACAAATCCCAACTGTCAAAACAGCAAGCGTAGTCAGCGTAAAGCGTTCTGTCCCTGGGACCTTTGACTGGAATTCCAGCGGTCTTTCTTTCACCATCAAAAGCTTACCGAGCCACTTTGTCCAGAAGAATAAAGTTGCGGCACTTCCAAAGGCCACAAATACCGTGAGTACCGGATTTGCTGTAACCAGCCCTTCGAGCGCTGCCCACTTACTGATCAGCATACCGAATGGAGCAAGAAACATTCCCGCAATCCCGATGACCATACCAATTGCAATCTTCGGCATTTTGGTAATCAGTCCGTCCATGGACTCGATGATACGGTCACCGATGTTATGCTCGACTGTACCAACAGACAGGAAGAGCAAAGACTTGGCAATCGCATGGAAGATCATAAGCATGATCGCAGCCCACATCAATTGATAGGTTCCAATGCCGGCGCAAACAATAATCAGGCCAAGATTGGAAATCGTTGAATATGCGAGTACACGTTTGGCATCCGACTGGGAGATGGCCATAAAGGCTGTCAGGACAAATGTCACCGCCCCAACCATCGCGACAAACAGTCCGACCATTGAACCGCCGTCAACAAAAGCAAAAACCGGTGAAAGTCTGATGATTAAGTACACACCAGCTTTAATCATGGTACTGGAATGGAGCAGTGCGGAAACAGGGGTCGGCGCAACCATCGCTCCAAGCAGCCAGGAAGAAAACGGCATCTGGGCAGCTTTTGTTAACCCGGCAAACGCAAGTAACGCTGTCGGCAGAAGCACTACGGTAGACGCAAGCTCCGGCAGCATGTTCAGCTCAATCGTATGCGCATTGATAAATAGGTAGACAATGGCGATGGAAAAACCAAGTCCACCAAGCAGGTTCATGTTTAAAGCCCTGAACGCATTCTTAATCGCAATTTCTTCGCGGCTGTAGCCGATCAGGAAGAATGAACTGAATGTGGTGATTTCCCAAAAGAAATAAAGCCACATCAGATTGTTGGCAAAAACAACCCCATACATCGCTCCTAAAAAGACGAAGATAACAAAAAAGAAAAACGGGGTCCTGTCTTTAACTTCCTTGTGATGATGATGATAATCCTTCATATAGCCAACAGCAAATATCGCTATCAAACTACTGATGATACCAATGATCAGTGTCATGATCAGAGAGAGATTATCAACAAATAAATTATACGATGTCTGGATCTCTTCCCCATAAGAACCTTCAAACCATATCATAATTGCAGCACTGGTTAGCATCAAAAGCCCGGCCAGATACTGTTTGTATTTCAGCGAAATCCCAATGACAATGACTGCTAGAATGACCTCAATTGCAAATATTCCAAGATCAATATATTGATTATCCAGATTAAAGAATACTGCCCCTGTGTTAAAATACTGAACAGCCAGATTGACTGATGCTACAGTCAGAATGATTGTTGACAGCACCACAATGCCTTTCCGGACAGCCGGCTGCGGCAAGATAAGCAAAAGCAGTGCAACAACAATTGGAAACAAAATAAGAAATAGCACTGTGTTCATAGTGTCCTCTTTCCCCTCAATTATTAAATCGTTTATTAACCTCAATCATGAACTTGATAGCAAAATAAGGTGCCCAGTTCTTATTCTGCTTTCTGAGAATTATTATGTCCCCCTTTCCAAATAATATAAAATATGGTTTCATACTCATTTCAAACCAAGTTTAGTATTTAGTATAAGGACTTGCTTCGATAATTTCAACAATATTGCAACAATTTTCTAAACTTTTTTGAGAATATATTAAATTATTCAGAATTTTCCGCCTTTTCACGTTCCGATATATCCCTTGGAATCTCGCTGCTATCTTCTGGATCCTTCCGTATGCTTTACTATGCTATTTCATGCTCTTCTCTTCAGTTACCCGAAATACAGGGTGAACCAAACTAACGGTGCAGCCTCATACTGCACCGTTGATTGTTTTTAAATATCTATTATAACTTTTTCAGAGCAATATCAATTTGGCTTACGGCTTTTTCAAGATTTTCCAAGGAATTCGCATAGGAAATCCTCAGATATCCTTCGCCGTATTCCCCGAACGAACTGCCCCAGAGGGTCGCAACACCTGCTTCGTTTAACAGGTACTCGGCCATCTCCTTGCTAGTTTTTCCAAAAGCTTTGATATTCGGAAACACGTAAAAGGCACCGCGTGGTTTCAGACAGGTAACCCCACTGATGGCATTCAGTCCGTCAACGATCCGATCCCTTCTGATTCTGAACTGCTCTGCTCTTCTCAAAACTTCATCCTGCGGTCCTGTCAGAGCCTCAATACAAGCCATCTGTGTAAAACCTGCCAGACAGGAAGTACTGTTCACAACGAGCTTGCCAATTTGCTGGGCGGCTTCCTTCGGCATAATGCCATACCCGGCGCGCCAGCCGGTCATCGCATAGGTCTTCGAGAATCCGTTCAGTATGATTGTCTTTTCTCTCATATGCGGCAGCGAAGAGATCGAAAATGACGGCTCTTCATAGACGACATTTTCATAAATCTCATCCGAGAGAATCACAATATTACGGTCGGCCAGAAAATCAGCGATTTCCTGATAGTCTTCTTTCGTCAGCATCCCGCCGGTTGGGTTTTGCGGCGAGTTGATAATCACCATTTTGGTTTTGTCTGTCACGAGGGATTTGAATTCCTGGATATCCATTCTGAACTCATTCTCTTCACGCAGCGGGATCGGTACCGGTACCCCGCCAACGAACTTAATGACGGATTCATAAATCGGGAAACCCGGATTCGGATAAATGACCTCATCTCCGGGGTTAACCGTAGCCAAAATGGCGTAAAACATGATCGGCTTTCCACCCGCCGTCATGACCACTTCCTGAGGGTCGATTTCATAGCCTCTTTTTTTGCCCGCATAATCCGCAACGGCCTGTCTTGCCTCCAGCAGGCCTGAAGAAGGTGTGTATTTTGTCATGCCGGCCCGCAGGCATTCCATTCCTTTTTCTATGATATTGGGCAACGTCGGAAAATCCGGTTCACCAATCTCAAGGTGAATAATTTCCCTTCCCTGCGCTTCCAAAACATTGGCCTTAGCCAGCATTTCAAAAGCCGTCTCACTGCCCAGTCTATTCATCCGGTCTGCAAATATCATACGCATAATACTATATCTCCATCCTCAAGTTGATCATTTCATTATATTTTACCTGAAAAAGCGGGATGAAATCAACCTAAAAAAGTATGCTCATCATACAAATACTATTCCGCTTCCCTCAGCCGCTCCACGATACTTTGCTTGTCCGTCATGGCATACGATACCAAAGGAATCATCATACCAAGCATAAACAGGAAAGGAAGTACGATCAAAAGCGGCCACAAGATAAAATGATAACTAAAGAACCACAGCAGACCACAAAAAGATTTGACAATTAAAAGTGAAAATAACGTGCTAAATACGAGCGACAGTGCGCAAGTGCCAAGCGTATAATAAAATCCTTCAAACATTAATATACGGCGCAGCTGCCTTCGTGTCATGCCTATGCTTTGCAGCATGGCAAATTCTTTGCGTCGGGTCAAAATGCTGGTGAGAATGGCATTGACAAAATTGAGAATGCCAATCAACCCGATGATAAAGCTGAGTGCGCCGCCAATCATCACAACGGTGCTCTGCATACCGGAAAACTCCTTGAGAGAGGTGAACTTCGAGACGTAATTCATGACTGGTTCCACTGAATCCGTGTAGCTTTGCAAAAAACGCTCCATTGCCGCCTCTTGATCTTCGGAGACATTGAAGGCATAGCTCATTACGGCGGGCTGTACTACCATTGTTTTATAGACATCCGCGGGGAGATAGAAGTTATAGTCCCATCCGGTACGGTCGGAATTGGAATAATGTTTGATGGCCACATGACCCAGCATGATAAACTCCTGCGTCGTGTACTCCCTGCCAGCAAATGTTTCCGACGTTCCTTTATAGTTGTGAAGTATTACCGCGTCACCAATCTCATAATGCTTGTTCTCCATTTCCGGTATACTGTTATCGTCCAGCGGGACTCCCTCCAGAATGTACTTACCAGTAGCCAGCTTTGCATCATCAAGCTCACCGTCGATAAGCTCCAGTCGCTGAAGAGGCATACCCTCAAGACCATAGACCGCAGCCATCAAATCGCCGTAGGGATTCCTGTTATATTCCTGGGTGGTGTTCTTTTCGTCCTCTGCCGCAAATCCTTCCGCTCTGCCGCCATACAGTCGCCCACCCGCCTCAAAGCCGGGCTGTGTTTCCACCGCCTGAATAAAGCTCTCGCTGGTCTGGTTTTCGGGACCGGAGTAGTCATTTTGAAAGTAATCGGCATGGGCAATCAGAAAATCGGTATCCACGAATTTAGAAAGGAACTTATTCATATCAATGCTCTGAGATAGCGTAAACACCGTGTTCAGCAAAACAAGGCTCAGGGACAAGCTAATGACTACTAAAACGGTACGTCTTTTGTTCCGCCCTAAATTAGCCAGGGCCATACGGGGCATTTTTCCGCCATCAGTGGATTTTTTCGGTTTGCAGTTCTGCTTTGTATTTCCATCCGTATACCGCACTGCCTCCACCGGTGAAACAGAGGCGGCTATCCTACCCGGTTTGAAGGTACTGATGAGCACGGTGACCAAAGCAAACAGCGCCGAACCAATAAAAATCCATGGGCTTGGCGATACAGACACCGCACTTCCGGCATAGGTGGAATTGTTTATGAGGAGAGGAACAAGGGATTTACCAATAGAGAAACCTAAAATCAATCCGATTGGAATTCCTATGGTGGAAAGGATCAGTGCCTGTCTGCGGATAATCCGGCGTATCTGTCTCCCTGTTGTTCCAATGGTTTTCAAGAGTCCATAAAAACGAATATCCCGAATGACGGAAATCTGAAAAATGTTGTAGATAATAAGATAGCCGGTGAATACGATCAATAGCAAGCCCGAAAGCAGTGCAATCAGCGTACCTGCGTCCATACCAAAATTCGTGGAGAGATATGCCCAACTCA
The DNA here is from genome assembly GCF_001707455.1 of Dehalobacter sp. TeCB1. Classification (NCBI taxonomy): domain Bacteria; kingdom Bacillati; phylum Bacillota; class Clostridia; order Eubacteriales; family Desulfitobacteriaceae; genus Dehalobacter; species Dehalobacter sp. TeCB1. The sequence continues at coordinate 43,801 of NZ_MCHF01000028.1, forward strand.
CATTATGCTCCAAGTAATTCGGCGCTTTTTCATCCAGAGAATAGCCACTGTCGGTAATGACCTTTGCCAGCTTCCCCTCCAAATCGATGCTGTTTTTGAACATAATAGACGCGTTGATAACCCCGGTGAGAGAATTGTCCACCTTATAGCTGTTTTGCAGTTCGGCCGGATGAGCATCTACATAGGCACGGGAGGCCAAGATCTGGCCCACGTTAAAAACGGGGTCGCTCTCCCACCAGCCTGCAAGGACAAAATCCCGCTGTACTTCTTCGCCCCGGATGTCAAGTGTGAGCGTAAGCGGCGCGCCAACCTCAAGGGGAACGCCCATCAGCTGCAAGGTCTTGGTATCTGCAATGACTTCGTTTTCAGCTACAGGTTTGTGTCCGCTTGTTGGTTCGCAAAATCCGAGCTTCATCCCGCCATCATCATCATACCAAAACTCGGCACGCCGTTTGAGAAATTCCTTGTTTTCCACCCCGTCGCATAGCATTCGGTTATAGGAAATTTCTTTAATAAGTACATGATCTTTGATGTTGTTGAATTCCTCGTCAGTGATATATTTAAGCACAGCATGGCCGTCGCCGCCCGCCTGCCTCATCGTGGCCTGCTGAAGACCCTCCACCGTACCGATCCCCATGGTGAAAAGCGTGGTGAAAAGCACCGCTGTCAAGGCAATGGCGATGATCGCAATCAAGTTGCGGACTTTATTTGCCCGATAGCTCTTGTCGGCCAGATTGCGAATCGCTTTTTTGTTTTTTACTTTGATCATTTACTTCCACCACCCACAATTTTTCCATCTTCAATTCGGATGATGCGGTCTGCCAACTGGGCAATTTCCTCGTTGTGGGTAATCATGACAATGGTCTGACTGAACCTTTCGCTTGTAACCTTGAGCAGTCCCAGGACATCTTGGCTGGTTTTACTGTCGAGGTTTCCTGTCGGCTCATCCGCGAGAACGATAGCAGGCTTAGCAGCTAAGGCTCTGGCAATTGCCACCCGTTGCTGCTGACCGCCGGAAAGATTGTTGGGCAGATTGTTCAGTTTGCTTTCAAGCCCCAATGTGCCGATGATTCTGTCCACATAGCGTTTATCCGGCTCGTTCCCGTCGAGCTGAATAGGCAGGACAGTATTCTCGTACACATTCAATACAGGAACAAGATTATAATTTTGAAAGACAAAGCCTATTTTTCTTCGGCGGAAAATCGTCAGTTCTTCGTCTTTCAGTGCAAAGATCTCCTTTCCATCGACAGTGACCGTGCCACTTGTGGGGCGGTCAAGCCCGCCCAGCATATGTAGAAGCGTAGACTTGCCGCTGCCGGATGTGCCTACGATGGCTACAAACTCCCCACTCTCCACGGTGAGGTCGATGCCGTCTAACGCTTTAACCGTTGTATCTTCGCTGCCGTAATATTTTTTTAATTTTGTTGTTTCAAGTATCGTCATTTTGTTTTCCTCCCCAAAGAAAATAGTCAGTATCGCAGTTGCCTGCAATATTGACTATATCACAACAATCTTTCCACAATCTTTCTAGAATCTAACAGTCTTGAAAGATTTACTTTTCTATTGGCAAAAATACTGAAAAGGTAGAACCACTGTCCGGCTGTGATGACACCTTGATATAACCTCCCTCGGCTGAGATGATCTCTCTGGTCAAAAACAGCCCAAGACCAACACCTTCTTGATTACCAGCGGTTCCCGAGCGGTAGAACCGGGTGAATATTTTGCTTTGCTCATCCTCGGAAATACCCATCCCATTATCGGTTATATCAATACGGCAGAACAACTCATAGGGTATGGCTTTTATGGTAATACACCCGCCGCTTGTGGTATATTTTACGGCGTTATCCATGATATTATATACGGCTTCTGTCGTCCATTTCAGATCAAAATGGGCACAACTCTCCGTATCTTCCATGGCAACAGAAATGCCCTTGGCCTCCGCCTTTGGCCTGATCTGTATCCGAACTTCATCCAGCAACCTTTGGAGGGCTTCCTGTTTCGGTGAAACAGTAATAATACCCGTTTCCAGCCGTGATATTTTCACCAAAGCATTGATGAGGAAATTCAGCTTTTCCGCCTGTGCAGACAAGGCTTGCACACAAACTTTACAGTCTTCCGGCAATTCGTGTTCACTGAGCAGCTGTGAATAAAGCAGGATATTGGCAACGGGTGTTTTGGTCTGATGGGAAATATCAGAAATCAGCTCTTTTATTTTATCCTTTTCCGCAAGCAAATTCTTGGAGGATACCGCACATTTGGAAAGATACCGTGCAAGCTTAGCTTCCACCGCGGATAAAGCAGATTCATCAAAAACATCTTGGGCAAAGCTACCGTTTATGGCTGTGTCCAACATATCTTCAATTTTTTCAAACGTTTTCTTTGTTCTTTGACGGTTAACGACAATCACCATCACGGCCGCGCATACCGCAGCAATGGCAATCCCGATACAGGTGTAATCAAGTGTATTCATCTCACTGCACCGCCCAGGTGTAGCCAATCCCATAGACCGTTTTGATATATTGCGGTGCAGACGGAAGTTCTTCCAATTTATCACGCAGTCTTTTTATCGTAACCGACAAGGCATTCTCGTCAACATACTCGGCTCCATCTGTCCAAATCCTGTCCACCAAATCTGTACGAGAAATGGTTTTTCCCTTGTTTTCTATTAAGACCCGAAGCAGTTTCTGCTCGGTTTTGCTGAGTTCAATGGGTTTGCCGTCTCTCTTGAACTCCATCCTTGCAAAGGAAAAGGAAAACCCATCAATCTTTACGGTATCGCGAACCTGATACCTGCCCTTCCGCAGTTGGACGCCCACTCTGGCCCGCAGTACCATCAGACTGAAAGGTTTTGTGATATAGTCATCCGCCCCAAGCTCAAACCCGGTTACAATATCAGTTTCCAAATCATTGGCAGTCAGGACAATTACAGGCAAAGCCAATTTCTTACGGATCTCAGCTAGAAGGTCAAGACCGTTTCCATCCGGTAAATTGACATCGAGTATCACCAAATGAAAGAAGTTGGTTTTTAGCTGTTTCTTGGCCGCGGCAATGTCATACGCCTGCACAAAGGTGCAATGATCTTCTTTAAGGGCCAGAACAATACCATTGCTCAGGGCCGTATCATCCTCGACAATTAAAATGTGATTCATCATGCACCTCCTGTCTGTCGACTTGCATCTTCGAAGGGTTAATGGGTTCTACCTTTTGATCAATACTTTCGGTCTAAAATTAATTGATTGGTCTTGCATGAAATCTGCAACGCATCGTAGTACCTGTTCCGCCATCGGACTCAGAAGGATCAAATGACCACCTTCATGAAAATATTTAATCGTTTTCTTATCCGAAGACACGTGTTTATTGATATAATCCACGCTCTTTTTTCTTACGGTGTCATCATCTTCAGCTTGAATGATTAGGATAGGACAATTTATTTTCTCTAATTTTGGCTTTGTTTGGTGTAATCGTATTTGTTTGGTGTAATAGTAATAGAAATTGGATCATAGTCAAAAATGGCGAGATTTTTTTTGCTTGTAGGTATCTCTTAATATGGTTACACTTCTTTATGTAGCGAATCAAGGCGCTACTTTCATTCGGTATATGTCCCGATATAACGGTATGGCGTATCCAAACTTTTGCCCTTTTTTGGGCTGCTGCTCCCAGTCTTACCAAACGTCCTGATTTTCCACATGGTTTACCAAAGGAGATGTGATTAAATTTATTCGGCAAACATACGATGATCGCCTCCAAATGCTTCAGCAGATCAAAAAATTATTTTTCTTTCAGTATATTACTGAACCTATCTTAGATTGGTTCTTACAAATGGGATTACAGGCATACTTTAAGGCAAACTTTAACTTTAACTACTTTAGACACATATTACGATAGCTCAACAGACAAGTATACTTATTATTTTGACAAGTATACTTTACATCACCGTTTGAATATGTTACTATGTATTCGTGGAGGTGATAGTTTGAATGAGAATATTCAGCTAAAAAACCGATTAAAAGTTGCCAGAGCGGAAAAAAATCTTTCACAGGAACAGCTTGCAATTCTTGCAGGCGTAACCAGACAAACAATTAGTTCTATTGAAACAGGTCAATATTGTCCAACAGCAAAATTAGCATTAATTTTATCAAAGGTTCTAAATAAACAGTTTGAGGATTTATTCTATTTTGAGGAGGCTATAGATAATGATTAGTAAAATGGTCGAGAGAGATGAAAGAACGACATTTATCGAAAATATTAGTTATAAATTTGGATATGTCTTCATTACTTTTGCATTACTTCTTGATACTGCATATAGATCGTTATATTCCAATGAAGCACCATGGGATCTACTTGCAATTATTATTATAAGTGGTGTTGTTATGTCAATATATCAATACAAACAAAGAATTTTAGGAAACACTTGGCTAAGAACATTTATTTTTACATTTATCATTGCCTTTATTATTGCAATTATAATGGTATTCGTTAGAAAATTATTCTAAACTTTTCCGGCGTATGGAGGCGCGGCCGATACGTACGGTCTCGCATAACGTCTCGTAGGTTCCCACCGCGTCTCAACCGCATCCATATTTTCTAAGTGGCGGACGAAAGCATACCAATAAAAATCTCCGTCCGCGCCATGAATGACGGCCCCTTAAATTACTTCCTATCTTTATTGGATCCCCTTTTCTACCCTTAAGGATGCAGCATAATTAGGGTTTTGCCTTTTTATATTTTGCATAATGGCAATCAATAATTCTTGAAGCAGCGTTTTGGAAATAAACTCATATCCAGGCAGCTTGGCATTCCAGGTGTGCACTAATTTCTCAAACAGTTCCTCAACCGCGTAGAAATCCGTTAAATTTTGTACAGGCTGCAGAGGGAGGGTTTCAACAGCCTCCGTTATCTCATGTTTTCCATCATTTAAAACCACATAAGCTAATTGATCTCTTTGACAGCTCTAAAACTCATATAATCTTGTCGATCGATCTTCCTTTTATCAAATATACCTCCATGATAGACAATGATATATGCCTGTTGTTCATCCTTTACTGATGTATCTGAAGTCCAGTAATAGATTACCTTGGAATGTACATCCCATAAAGGTGTTTCTTTATCTGGTGTTCTATCATAGACGTCCTTCTCTTCTTCCGGATACCAGACTCCACCTGCATTTTCGTCGTGGAGCATCATAGAACGAACTGCTTCATCCACTGTTGGCAAGCGCCAAATATTTTGCTCTTCCTTCATAGTGGTTGTACCATCCTCTGATAAATACTTGCATATATCTTGTGCCTCTTTCCAGGAGGTCCCTTTGTCCGGCCAGCCAGGCCCTCTTGGTGCCCAAGCCAGAGTTACACCATTCCCTTCTACTATTCTCATACCAAAATCATTATCATTAATTCTTTGGGAAACTTTAATACCTTGAGGAATTGAAATAGCTAAAGTAATAACTAAAGGAACAATTATGATTAACCTATATGCCCATTTCTTAGGCTCAGGCTCCCCAAAATAATAAAGTAGCCCAAGAACAGCAAAAGGTATAATAATCAATAATCCTAGCACATTAAAACTGGCACCGGAAAAAAAATAAATACAAAAGCCACCAAAAATTAGATGTAGTAGAAAACCCATCCTTTTCCATCTTAATATAACTAATGCTAATAATACAAAAATGATAGCAAATACCATATATTGGAGTAAAAACATACAGAGGTTGTCTCCGATGGAAGTAGCGTACCAGCCTTCATGGAAATTTTCAAAAGCTCCCCAATAAGCCCATACACTTGACAATATAACAGTTATGGACACACCTATCCATCCGATAATTACCTTCTTGTTTTTTTCCATCCTCAATCTCCTCAATTAAATCACCGCTATAATCTATGTGGATACTCAAACAAAATGTTTCAATGTTATTTCTTTCAGAGTCACGGTAGAGATGCCGGTGTACGGAACTACCGCACCGGGCTCCTCATGAGTATTCGCTTTCGTAATTGACAGATACCTGTCTTAGCTTTTCCCTTCAGTGAGGTTTGCATCTGTTTTCCGGTCCTACACGTCCGGCAGATGAGTTTCCTGTGTAGGCTGTAGCCGAAAACATATGCAATATTCAAATACAAACAAAGACCTTAATGTTAGCCGTTGGGGCTTCTCTCATCAAGCCCATCAAATAAATCGCTTGGTTTTTAACGTCTAATATCAGACTTAGAGTTTGTTATAAAGCCAATTTGGCATGATTTTTAACAACCACGCTATACTCCGCCAACGCTTACTGATATAAGCATGCTTTTTCTTCACCACAATCTTCTTATATATTTGCAATGCAGCCTTCGCTGGTGAGGCTACCCAAAAGAGACCCTCACCCTGAGCCATAGCCGTATCAACAAAACCAGGTTGTATGTCTGTAATAATTATAGGTATTCCTAATTTATATGCCTTTTGACGTAACCCTTCTAGATAGTTGGATACAAAAGATTTTGAAGCATTATATGCTGGGGCACTTCCATTACCTCTAAGAGAAGCAATTGATGATATACCTACAATATGACCTACGCCTCGCTTAACAAAGTATTTAAAAGCCACATTAACCATCGCTACGAAACCGGACACATTGACATCAATTGTTTTTTTCTCTTTATCAAAATCAAGATCAGGATTTATAAATCCACAGCCTGCGCTGATGATAATTATTTCTACTTCGTTCATTTCCTGAATTAAGTCTTCTAATAATTTCATGGCTTCTGTAGAAGAAACATCAAAGTTTTTAATATATGACTCAGTAATAATTTCTTTCTGGAGCTCATGTAGAAGCTCCATTCTTCTACCAGTAAGCCCGACTATATAATTATTTTCAGCTAATATCTTTGCCAATTCTCTTCCTATCCCAGATGTAGCTCCAATTACAATAGCTTTCTTCATAGCCAGGCACCATTCCTTAATTTATTAAAACTAATAAATAACCGCACCTAAAAACACAAAAAAGAAAACCCCGAAACAACTTTATATAATTCAACATAATTAAATATATTCCTTGTTTTTCCATAACATCCTTATGGGAAATTGAAAACTGCTGCCAAAATAATTTGTCAGCGGTCCATGGAATAATGCATCATCGTGCTTTGTCTTACAGTTTCTTTTTCTTGAACACCAGGAGTGAGAGAATCAAGCATAACACAATCAGCAGCAGCGCCGTCCAAGCTGTTACGGACATGTCGCCAATTGTTTCCGCATTTGTAAGTAGCGTGATGTTATCCGAGGCAAGCGCGACGGGATTCCATTTTTGAAACACCGGAAACACATTGGCAATCAGCAGGAGCATCATGATTGCGGCTGTCAGAAGAAGTCCTCCGTAATTCCCCGATGCAAGTGTGCTGGCCAGCAGAAGGACTGCCAGGAGAAAAGCACCGAACAGCCATAGGCAAAACAACGAGAAAAACAGATGAGGCAAGGAGAAGCTCCCGAACAGATAAACAGTGTATCCGTAATCGGTGATCGCGGCAAGGACATAGCTCACCGTCCACAAAATCAAAGCCGCCAAATATTTTGACATGATGACCGCAGATCGGGACAACCCCTTGGCAAGAAGGATGACCAGCGTACCGCGTGTCACTTCCTGGGAGAGTATAACGTTGAAGACAAGCAGCAGGATGATCAAACCCATTTGGCTCATGTTCTTGAAGAATTGGCCATAGGCATCCAGGACTGTCGGCTCCGGCATGCTGATGGATATTCCCTGAACGGTCAGCTGGGCAAAAATATCGGGCATCATCTTGGCCAGTAAGGGGCTCATCATGCCGAATAAGAACAGTACCGAAACCATGATAACGGCTTTATAGCTGCGGATTTGCTCCAGAAATTCTTTTTTAGTAAAAGCGATTAAACCGTTCATTGAATAACCTCCAAAAATACATCTTCCAGCGAAGGTTCAAGCACTTCATATTTCAGAACGAAAACTTGTTCCCTGAGCAGCAGTTCCAGAATTTTTAGCCCTTCCGTAGCCATGTCCTCAAGGCGGACGGTCAGGGAATTTTCTTTAGCCTCCACTGCAGATACGAAGGGGAGATTTGCAAGCTTCCCGGCAAGAACAGCAGCGCTGTCTTGATCCGCCAATGCTATCCGGAGGGAACTATGGCGATAGCTATTTTTGATATCGGAGAGTTTCCCTTGTAAAACAAGCTTGCCATCGTCCAGAATCCCAATATGATCACAGAGCCGTTCCACATCGGATAAAATATGGGTGGAAATTAAAATGGCGGTCTGCTTCCCGGCAATGGACAAAATGTCCAATATTTCTTTTCTGCCAACGGGGTCAAGCGCCGAGGTCGGTTCATCGCAGATCAGGAGCCGTGGCTCGTTCATCAAAGCCTGCGCAATCCCCAGCCGCTGTTTCATTCCTCGGGAAAAACCGCTTATTTTTCGGTTACTGTTCTCCAGCCCTACAAGGGCCAGCAGTTCTTCCGTCTTTTTCCGGATTGGGCGGGGCTTCTGCCCGGAGATTTCCCCGCACAGTCTTAAATATTCGACGGGTGTCATGTAACTGTAAAACTCCGGCACATCCGGAAGATAACCCACATGCCTGTTGGTTTTTGTGTCTCCGTAAGCGACTTTTTCCCCGCACACTTTGATTTCTCCGGCGTCAGACTTTAAAAACCCCAAAAGCATTTTCATGGTGGTTGTCTTCCCTGCTCCGTTTTTTCCTATCAAGCCAAAAACGGAGCTTTCGGAGACTGAGAAGCTCAAATCCTGTATGACCGGAAGACCCCCGAAGTTTTTCTTGACATGTTCCAGCTTCAGAATTTCCATTAGTCGTCACCTTTGCCTAAGGTAAAATACAAGATAGGGCCGATAATCTGGAACAGGACGACGACAATTACCCAAAGCACCTGATTGCCGATGCGGTAAGTCCTGTGCCGGAAAATATGAACGAGCGCAGCTGCTGCCAGGGCAACTTCAATCACCATGATCGGAATTAGAAAAGGTAAATAAGACATTAGATCTTCCATCAGACTTCCTCCTCCATCGATTCAAGTCGTCGCCAAAGTTTCTGATAACGCTCCTCCGATTTAAGACTTTGAAACGCAGGATTATCTACAACAACGCTCTTTAAATCTTTACGGATGAGTTTATCGCTGCGCGGAGCATCTCCTCCCAAATTGAGAGATTCAAAATACGGCTGCAGCATGTCAAAAAACGAATTTCCTTTTAGTTTTAACGGGAATGTATTCTTTTGAAAAATGATATCCGCGTATGCTTCCAACATATCCAGCGCTTTTTCATTACGGTTCTGCGCTGAGTAAAGCGCAGCTGCCGTGAGATACACCGTGAAATAATGGGACGGCTGCATCTCTTTGAGCTGAAATACCTCTCCAAGACTCAGCACTTTTTGCAGACAGGCATCCGTTTTTTCCGGAGCATCTGCATAAAGTGCCATGAGGTCGGGAAAAGCCCCGAAAAGACTGGCTACATTCGTATAAATAAATTGCTGGAGATAACGCTTGGCGCGGTCGCTGTCACCTTTTATTGCATAGGCTTTGGCCAGCAGTATTCCCGTTGATACCGGTCCTTCCTCGGTCCCTTCGAGCAGGTCGATAGCTTGGGCAGGCTCCTGCAGGGCCAGGCAACAGTAGGCTCGCAAGGAAAGTGCCTCTCTGGCCAGTGCCGCGTCACCGCTGTTCTTTTCCACACACTCAAAATATCCCGAGGCTTCCCGCAGAACCTCGTTCATCCGGTCTGGTCCGCCAGCAAGCGGTGCGTGGTTAACCAGCAGCTGCGCGATGGAATATACCAGATTCCAGCACGAATGATACTTCTTGATAATCGCCAGGCACTCGGCATAGGTTTGGTCAAAGGACTCAGCAGCAAAAGCATTTGCCAATCTGCGGTACAGTTTTCTTATATCCTCCTTTGTCATTTGAGCTTCATACCCCAGAAGCTCATCAACGCTTACGTTGAAGAAGGCTGCCAATACAGGCAACAGCATAATATCCGGATAGCTTTGTCCTGACTCCCACTTGGAAACCGCCGGTTTGGATACCCCAAGATATTCGGCCAGTTCTTCCTGGGTGAGCCTTCTTTCTTTTCTCCGGGCTGCAATTATTTTTCCAATGTTGATTTTGGTCATAGATCCCACCTCATTTTTAATTCTTAAGTTTTGATTTTCAAGTTCATTATAGTCTGCTTATTTTTTTTACTCAACGGAATCGTCGTTAACAATTGTAAAAAAAGTTAACTATGAGTTAACTTTCTGCAGGTCTTATCATTGGCGGGAATGTTGGCGCGGCAAACGACAAAAAACCGCTGACAAAATCATTCGTCAGCGGCTTTAGCTTACCTACAATCATTCAGCTTTATTCGTGCATTCAGCGTTACTCGTGATGCTGGTGCTCTTTCTTGAGCTGGGCGACCAGCGCGTCGGATAATCTTGCCGGAACTTCCTCGTACCCGATGAACTGGGTCGTGAACGTGCCTCTCCCCTGGGTCATAGCTTTGAGGTCAATGGAATAGCGCATCATTTCGGATTGGGGCACATGGGCTTTGATCACCTGGCATTTGCCGTTGGGTTCCATGCCAAGGACCTTGCCGCGTTTGGAGTTCAAATCTCCGATGACATCACCCATGAATGCTTCAGGAACCTTGACCTCGGCCTCAACGACTGGTTCCATCAATACCGCGTTGGCCATTTCAGCACCTTTCTTGAAAGCAAGATGTGCCGCAAGTTTAAATGCCATTTCTGACGAGTCTACGCTGTGATAGGAACCGTCATACAACGTGAATTTCACATTCGTCATCGGATATCCGGCTAGAAAACCATCAGCAACTGCTTCACGCAGACCTTTTTCAACAGCAGGGAAATAGTTTCTCGGAACCGCTCCGCCGAAAACTTCTTCGTTAAATTCAAAGTCTTTTTCCGGGTTTGGCTGCATCTTAATCCAGACGTGTCCGTATTGGCCATGGCCGCCGCTTTGTTTCTTGTGTTTGCCTTCAACTTGCACCAATTTTTTGATGGTTTCTCTGTAAGGAACTTTCGGTACTTCGGTCTCGACGGCAACACCGAATTTTCTAGCCAGTTTTTCGCCGACAATATCGAGTTGCATTTCACCGAGCCCGCTTAAGATCGTTTGTTTGGTTTCTGTATTTTTGCCGACGCTGATGGTCGGATCTTCATCGACTAACCTAGCCAGTGCGGATCCGAGCTTATCTTCATCGCCCTTGCTCTTCGGTTTGACGGAAAGCGGCAGCGCAGGTTTTGGGAATTCAATTCCGTCCAGTTGAATACCTTTCTCTTTCGTTGTAAAAGTATCTCCTGTTTTTGTCTCCTGCAGTTTCGCAACGACGGCAATATCACCGGCCTGGACGCTGGCCGTATTATCCTGGTTCTTCCCTCTCAGATAGAACAGCTGGCCCAGTTTCTCCTCGACTTCCCGGTTTGCATTGTAGACAACTGTCTCACTGGTAAACGTTCCGCCATAAACTTTGAAGAAAGTCATTTTGCCGAGATAGGGATCAGCAAGCGTTTTAAAGACCAACGCAGCCTTTTTGTCGATAGGTGTAGGGGCAGGCACATAGTCAGCCAAGAATTGTGCGAATTCCTTTACGCCCAGATTTTTTTCTACCGAACCAAATAAAACCGGAACGATCATATTCTGAGCGAGCCCTTTGGCTGTGATCGTTTTTAATTCTTCATCGTTTAGGGACTCTCCATCCAGATATTTCATCAGGAGTTCATCATCAGCTTCTGCCGCAGCTTCAGCAAGTGCTTCTTTCAATATGGCAATATCATCTATATATTGATCAGGTATGTCGGGTTGGAACATACCAACCACACCTTCGAATGCTGCCTCTTTGCCAACCGGAATCTGCATTTGAACGAAACGGGTATTCGGGTAAGTTGATTTCAACCGATCCAGTACCTTTTCTGCATTGGAATTTTCTCTGTCCAGTTTATTGATAAAAATAACTTTAGGGAGTTGCTTTTCTTCGACCAGATCCCAGATGATCTCAGCCTGAACTTCTAAACCATCAACCCCGCTGATCACAAAAACACTTGTTTCCACGACGCGCAAAGTACTGATGACTTCACCGATAAAATCGGAATAACCAGGTGTATCGAGAACATTAACTTTAACATCCTTATGCTCGATCGGAATTAATGAAGTGCTAATTGAGATGTGACGTTGTACTTCCTCTTGAAGGTAATCTGATACGGTGTTTCCATCGTTTACTTTCCCGATGCGGTTCGTTACTCCGGCATTAAAAAGCATGGTCTCAGCCAGCGATGTTTTACCTGAACCTCCGTGCCCCACAAGACAGATATTACGAATACTCTTGGTGTCATAGCTTTTCAAGAATAATCTCCCCTTTGTCTATTCTTTTTAATAACTTGACTTAAACAAGACTATAGCAATAACATCACTAATATTAAATTATAACATGTTTAATTCTCTTTAATTCTCTGTGGTTTCCACAATTCCTCTAAAAAAAACTGTATCCCTAAAAAAACTTGGAGCATGACCTTCTTTCCCGGTGCATAAGTTGAATAGAAATCAACTATATGTACTCTGACAGAGTATCGGCCAGGGAGGAAGAAATGCCCAGAAATAACCTCATTTTCGGTGCAGTCATTCTTTTTGGGGCGAATCTGGTCAACCGTCTGCTCGGGTTTGTCTACCAATACCTGATTATGCACTATATCGGCAGTGAAGCGTACGGATTGTTCTATATGGTATTTCCTGTCTATATGACTGCACTGGTCTTAACCACAGCGGGAATACCACTGGCTGTCTCCAAAATGGTTGCCGAAAGAGTCTCTATTGGCCGCTATGCTGAAGCCCGGAGAGTATTCCGGACAGCTTTCCTGACTTTATTTATTTCCGGTCTGCTGGTTACCATCACGTTGTACCTGAACAGATCCCTGATCGTTCACAGTTTCTTTGCGGATGAGCGCGTTGGAATTGTTTTTCAGATCTGTATCCCGTCGATTTTTATCGTATCTGTGGCTTCTGCGTTCCGGGGATATTTCCAGGGACTGCAGAATATGGTCCCTTCAGCGGTCAGCCAGGTTTGTGAACAAATCTTCCGGATTGGGATCGGCTTTTCTCTTTCCGTATATTTATTAAAGAAAGGCATTGAATGGGCAGCAGCCGGTCTTGCAGCAGGAATGCTCTGTGGGGAGATCGTTGGTTTGCTTGTGATCCTGATTCAATATCTGATGCAGCGCAAGCACCTGCCTTATGGAAATCAAAACGGCGGGCAATCCAAACCCGTCATGCCGGAGCTGATCAGTTTGTCCTTGCCCGTAACCGGAAGCAGGCTGATGGCTACAGGGCTGTCTTCTTTGGATACCGTCATTATTCCCAAACAGCTTCAGCTTGCCGGCTATTCGGCCAGGAACGCCACCTCTCTCTTTGGAGAGTTCAGCGGGACTGCACTTACGCTGCTCTCGTTTCCAAGTGTCTTTACATTTGCGCTGGCGACATCGCTTGTCCCGGCTATTTCCGAAGCAATGGTCCGAAATGATGTCCGGGCTGCCAGGAATAAAAGCATAGATGCGATCCGCTATACCATTATGCTTGGATTGCCGTGTGTCATTGCACTTTATTTTTTTGCTGAACCGCTTACGCACCTATTCAAAAGTGACCATGTATCTGCAGTGTTGAAGGTCTTAGCCTTGGGCGGGCTGTTTGCCTATATTCAACAGACGACCACAGGAATTCTGCAAGGACTCGGCAAAACCTTTTTACCGCTGGCCCATTCGGTCATCACGGCAGTATTCCGGATCCCGCTTCTTTTCTACCTGACTGGAATTCCGAAATTTGGTCTCGTGGGTACCGCTTTAACTTATGTATTTGGTTTTGCCATGATGGCTTTCTTAAACCTTTATGCCATAAACAAGCACATCGGACTACAAGCTGATCTGAAATCCATGATCCTGCAGCCGGTCCTGGCCGGACTTGGTATGACAGCTGTGCTCAAAAGCATCTTATGGCTGATCCCGGGCCAAACAACGCTGCTTACGAGTCTTACTGTCCTTCTTGCCGCAATCGTGATTTATTTTGGGATCCTGATTTCTCAGGGAGGCATTTCAATAAAAGAAATAAAGAAGACCTGGCGGGCTTTGAGGTTTTGGCCTAAAAATAAATAGTGCCCCATTTACAGCATACCTAGCGTTATGCTTTCACCGCCAAAAATTTCGGATCTTGCTTCCCCACTGCCAATACGTCAGCAGGGCTACCACCAAAACAATCACAATAAGCAAGATCTTATAAATAAAATAAATTTTCACCACGGACAGCAGCGTAATAATGACAGCAAGAACAATCGGAATGATAAATAATTTTTTAAGATTATTCTTTCCACCTTTTTCTCGACTCAGCCAGAAAATAATAATAAACACAGCAAAATAAAAGAAAAAAATCCAAAAGCCCATACATTTCTCCTCCCTATAGTAAATTTCCCATGGTCTTTAACCGTTCATAATCGGTCAGGTCACAGTGTAAAGGCGTAACCGAAACATACCCTTCCTGAATTGCCCTGAGGTCGGTATCCTGTTCTTCTTCAAAAACGAGCGTTCCGGTGATCCAATAATACTCTCTGCCATAAGGAGATTTTCTGTTTTCGAACGCATTGTCGTAAACAGACCTGCCTAGTCTGGTGACTCTTTTTCCCTTCCATTCCTCCCTGTCGCAGGGCGGCACATTGATATTGAGCAGGCCACTCTGATACTGAAGCAAGGGGCTGTTCGTATCAATCAAGCGTTTGATGAGCAAAGCGCTTGGCATATAGTCTTCGTAATCATAATTGGCAAGTGATACCGCAATGGAACGTATCCCTAACAGGGCACCCTCCATTGCGGCTGCCACAGTACCTGAGTAGAATACATCCGAACCGAGATTCGGTCCGTGATTAATTCCGGATATGATCAAATCCGGCTTGGCAGGAAGAATATCCCCCTGTATTGCCAGTTTGACACAGTCTGTCGGTGTTCCGTTGACAGATACACCGATATGATTATCTGGCAAGGAATGATGGGTCACGAAGATTGGTTGAAACAGGGTGATAGACCGTCCAACAGCTGATCGCTGCCCTTCCGGAGCCACAACGTAGATCTCATGCTGATGGTCCGCTGCCAAAGCATCATACATGGTCCTGAGACCGGCAGCAAAATAACCATCATCATTTGTCAGCAGGATTTTCATGCAAAACTAGCCTCCGTCATTCTGCCGCTCATTATTGGATTAGTGTCTGCCCATAATTAATGAGAACGCCTCTGCCCTGGTGGCAGCGCTGGTTTCAAACATTCCTCTGACTGCTGATGTAACGGTCTGCGCGCCGGGTTTTTTAATTCCGCGTACGGTCATGCACATATGCTCAGCTTCAATGACGACAATAACGCCGCGCGGATTAAGCATATCATTCACAGTATTCGCAATCTGGCTCGTCAATCTTTCCTGTAGCTGTGGCCTTCTGGCGTAGTCTTCGGCAACTCTGGCCAGCTTTGACAATCCTGTCACCTTGCCGTGTCTCGGTATATACGCAATGTGGGCCTGTCCAACAAAAGGAAGCAGGTGATGCTCACACATTGAATAAATCGGAATATCTCTAACCAGTACCATTTCCTCGTGGTTTTCCGAAAACAATACAGACAGGTTCTTGCTCGGATCTTCATGAAGTCCGGCAAAAGCTTCCTCATAAAATCTGGCAACTCTTTTGGGAGTATCCTTAAGTCCTTCTCTTTCCGGATCCTCTCCAATTGCTTCTAAAATATCCCTTACAGCTCGTTCTATTTTTGCATGATCTATAGCCATCATGATCGCCTCCTGTTATGGTGTAAATTAGCGGAATATTTTATTAATTAGGTCAACTTGAATTGTATCATTTATTTTCGATTTGACCAAATTTTTTTTACTTTTTCTGCAGATACGCAATTCTCTCGACAATTTTATCATCATAATTTTACTTCTTTAAAGTTTTAACCTGCGTTTCTCAGGCAGCTCCGGCCATTTAAGGATCGGCCCAATTAACTTATACACCAGACTGGATTCCTTGGTCAGTATGGGGCCCAATATGGCGAGAATAAGCACATACAAGGCAGAAAACGGCTGCAGGACTCCCAGCAAGCCTCCTGATAGGGCCAGTGTGGCGAGTATAATCGAAAATTCACCACGTGACAGGATCGTTAAGCCAATCCTGAGTGAAGCGCGATGAGACAGCTGAGCTCTCCTTCCGGCTATAAACCCAGCAATCGTATTACCAAGAAGCGTCAGCAGTACTGCGCCAAGGACCGGCCAAACAGCGCCACCCAGCGTAAAAGGATCGATGCTTAGACCGAAACTGAAGAAGAATAATGCGCCGAAAAAATCACGAAAGGGAACAATAATGTGTTCAATCCGCTCGCGATGCTCCGTCTCCGCCATTACGAGGCCGAGTAGCATTGCTCCGATGGCCTCGGCAATATTCAGGGTTTCGGAAATCCCCGCAACCAACGTCACCGCCGCAAAAGTCACCAGTAAAAACGTCTCGTCCGAAGGAATATCCAGCCGGCGGTTCAGCCACGGAACGAGCTTATGGCCCAAAAACAGAAATGCCCCGATAAATCCAAGTGCAACAGCTGCTGTAAGCAGGACTGTAACGGTCGAAGTCGAACCTGAAAGAACCAAGCCGGAGACAACGGATAAATAAATTGCCACAAACACATCCTGAAACATCATCAGCCCTAAGATAATTTCTGTCTCATCGTTCGCAGCTCGTTTTAACTCGACGATGACTTTAGCTACAATAGCGCTTGACGAAATTGTCATCATCCCTGCTACGACCAGGATTTCTTTGACGGGCCAACCTAAAAGCAATGGGTACAGCAGCGCAACAGAAAAGTTGATGAGCATATAGATGAGGCCGCTGCGGAGAATCGACGGTCCCGATGCCATCAGCTGTTTGATTGAGAATTCTAATCCAAGAGAGAATAGTAAAAATAAAACACCCATCTTTCCCATAAAGTCGATGAGCGCGGCTGACTGAATAAACCTGAAATCAAATACCCCGATATGAGGAGCATGAGGTCCAACAACCATCCCCGCAATAATCAGAATAGGCACAATGGAAATCCGCAATTTACCGGCTATCATCCCCGCCACGGCCGATAAAGCCAGAGCGAGACCAACTTCCAGTAGCAAATGCTCCATTAATGAACACTCCCGTGAAACAGGAGTCCTTTAGCAGCTTTCACCTGTTCTTTTTCTCCCAGAATAACAATCGTTGCACCTTCCTGAAGAACGATGTCGGGATTGGGATTGATCGTTTTATTTTGGTCTTTTTTCACCATCGCAATAATCGTCCCGCCGGTCCGCTTCCGGACCTGCATCTCACCGATTGATTTACCAATCGCATAAGCCCCCGTTTCAATCCTGTACCATTCGAGTACCATATCCCCGATGGCTACCTCAACAGTATCCAGATCTTTGGGGCGATAGGCCATTCCGCCCAGAATTGAGGCAATACAACGCGATTCTTCATCATCAAGTGTTACCATCGAGATCGATTCATTCGGATCCTCGAGGTAATAGTGATACATTTCCCGGCGCCCGTCATCATGGACGATCACGACCAGCTTATCTCCAGACCGGGTGTCCAGCTGATACTTTTTCCCGATTCCCGGCAAGTCTTTTTCCTTGACTAACTTCATGCCAAAAAGCCTCCTTTTCCTTTAAATTTACTTTAACAAATCTACGGATATAAGTAAAGAAACGACAGCATTGGATAAAATAAGAATTCCCCATTCAGACTATGCCTGGTCAGCTAATTACGACACAAAAAAAGACATAACGAAACTTTAGTTCCGATACGTCCTTCTAACTTCTTTTATGTGGTGAAATCTTCATTTTGCCATATCGACGTCAATGTAAATCAAATCACCGCGTTGCTGTAAAGAATACGCGGTCGAAAGTAAATAAAATTTTACCGTCTTTCGAGCCGGCATAATACTTCATAATTTCCAGCATCAGATCACTCTCAAATTCTTTTTGCTTTTTGTCTTCATGAAGACAATCCAAGTAGGGTCTCAGCCCGGTGCTTCGATACAGATCCAGGATATCGTCATAACTGTTCATCAAATGATAATACCTGGTTTCCCATAATTCGATTTCCGGTGTTAATTCACAGAGAATATCATAATAATATTCAGGAGTATGAACCTTATAAGGAATCGCAATGTGATTAAAATAGCCGGACCACTTCGCTGAGGATACCAGGTCTAGAAGCAGCTGATGAATCAGCATTTCATTGACAAACGGAACTTGGACAGCTAATATGCCGCGGGGTTTCAGCATGGCAAACAGTCTGGAGATAAGAAGATCATTATCAGGAATCCATTGGAAGACCGCATTGGAAAATATGAGGTCGAACTGGCCCAGATCGGAAATGTCCCGTCCGGCATCTCGTAATAACCAACATACTGACGGATTTGTTGCTTTGGCAATTTCGAGCATGGCATGTGAATTATCAATGGCTGTGATAGCCGCATTCTTCCATCTCTCCGCTAAAATGCGGGTGCTATTACCCGGGCCGCAGCCTACATCCAGAATGTTTTCAGGCTGTTCAAGCTTAATACGGCTGACTAAATCACGTGACGGTTTGGATCTTTCTTTCTCAAATTTTAAATATGCCTCTGGATTCCAGTCTGCCATGGTAATGCCCCCCAAAAACGTTTCTTTGGTATATCAAACACTCTAAGCACTTTCTGATATATCTAAGTGCAGCTAAGGCTGCCGCCTTCACCAATGGCTTAGCGCCAGCCAAGTTTTCTATAATTGTACCAGAAAATAAATGATAATGAAACCTCTTTGGGAAGTCTGACCTTAAATGGCTTTTTTAACCGTTAAGCCGAAAGATTTATTGTAACAATCAACTGCCACCTTTGTGTTGGACATTTCTTCATACGTATTCCCAAGCAGGATCCAGGCCGCGCTGTTTTTGTTGTCCATGGAGACCAGTCGTTCCAGGATAATTTTAGCGTCGTCCCACAGCCCTTTTTCGGTCATGCAGACACTTAAATTATAGAGCACCGTTTTATCTTCCGGATCAATTTTCAGGGCATTCTGATAATACTCAATTGCTTTGCGCGTTCTTCCGAGCTGAAAACAGATAAAGCCTAAATTATTCAGCAGCAATGTGTCGTTATTCTTCAGCGTATAGGCTTTTCTAAGTAATCGGTAAGCCTGGTCGTCCTGCTGAAACTCGTGGTAAATGCCGGCCAGATTGCATAGGGCATCAAGATCATCCGGGTCATGTTTTAATACTTTCTGGAACAGCTTCCGGGCTTTGCCCTGCTGACCGGTCTGCGCATAGCAGTAGGCCAGCCTGGACATCAGGCTGAAATGCCCCCCGCATTTAATCGCTTTATGGAAAGATTCGACCGCATCCTCGGTCTGATTCATTTTTAGCTGCATCTCAGCTTTCATTTCCCAGTATTCCGGCTGATACGGCTTCACTTTACAGCAGCCGCTGAAACAGTTTAAAGCTTCCCTGTATTGCCCCTGGAACTGATAGATGCTGCCAAGTCGAAAAAGGATATCGGCATCTCCAGGTGAGGAACGCAGAGACTTATCCAGACAATTAATAGCTTCCTGCCATTCCCCAAGTTCGAGGTAACAATCCGTCTGCAGATTCCAGTAAGTACTGTTCGCTTCCAGCTGAAGCGCATTTTCGAGATGAATCAAAGCATCATTGACAAATCCCTGTCCATGACAGCAGCGGGCCAGTAAAAAATGTACTTCAGCCAGCTGTCCGGGCTCTTCGCTATAGATGATTGCTGCTTCCAAATAGGCCTGAGCTTCTTTGAAAACCTTATGATCAATCAGTGTTTTCACCTCTGCCAAATACAGGGCGTCGGAGATATTTTCTGTGTTTAAGATTCCAAACAGGATTTCCAGGGCCTGCTGTTCTTCACCCATGAAAAGCAGCCAATTAATTTGCAGTTTTGTCTTGAGATGTAAGCGGTTTCCCATATCAACACCCCTAAATATAAAATTATCGTCAAAGACGAGTGCCTTGTTAACCTTAAAATTATCATATTACAAAAACTATGACGCCCGGCTAGCTAAGATTTTGGTTAACATGGTACTGGATAGTTATTCTTCTTCCTTCCATTATTTACCTCTTATTTTACTGAAAAACCGCTCCTCAAATAACATCTCAATTAGATATTTTTCCAATTGGAACTATTTTTTTCGTTATTTATTTCTAAAAATATGTATAATAAGAGAAGAGTTGCCAAAGCTCAATTTATTGATAAAGAGGCTGATATTTTGTCCAAAGCAAAAGTACCCTTCTTGATCATCATGATGATCATCATGATAGCAATACCGATAATGTCCGGATGCAGCAAAATATTCTCGTTTTCCGCTGATGAAGAATCCAATCCAGTATCAAACTTGCCACCTGGTGCGCTTTACATAGACGGAGCTGCTATCCGTCCGCTAACTCTGAATGTAATTAATCAGGCCAAACAATCCATTTATATCGAGCTGTCCAGTCTGAATGATCAGGAAATCATTAATTTGCTGATTACAAAAGCGCATTCGGGCATCGAAGTGAGACTGCTGCTCGATCAATGGCAGAGAGATAATACCTCAACCATCAAAGCACTAAAAAATGAAAACATATCGGTCCAGTACTATCCTGCTGAAAAAGGACAGTACCAGACAGTACGCTATATGGTTGTTGATCACAAAACGGCTGTTTTTTATGAAAAGGACTGGACCGCCAAAGGCTTCGATGCGCACAGCATGGCTGTAAAGCTATCCGGAGACTCTGTCGGTGTCATGGACAAATCCTTCGGCAAAGACTGGACCTATACGACAACACTGTCGCTCGATTTACCGGATACTTCCAAATTGCCAGAAGACAATATTACCTTTGCCGTTACTGTCAATGTTAAACAGCAGCTTCTTAATTTAATCAACGCTGCTACGTCTGAGATCTTAATAGAAACCGAACAACTAAGTAAAGACGATATAATTGATGCCCTGATGGAGGCAAAAAAAAGAGGCTGTAACGTGAAAGTGATCGTCAGCCTTTCCAGTGCGATTACCTCGCCCGATGCCATTCAGGAATTAAAGGATGCCCAGATCGAATTACGCTATTACAATCATCCTGACAAAAAAGCGATGGGCGCAAATTTCGGTATTTTTGATCAGACAACGCTGTTTTTTTCCAATTCTGCCTGGACATATCCTTCTTTTGTTATTAATCACGAGAGTTCCTTGACTATCCCTTCCCCTGCTGCCGCCAAAAAAGTTACAGCGCTGTTTGATGAAGAATGGGCTAACAGTACACCTTAATCAGTATTTCTCGTTCCTATCCTTATATAAAACCATATGTAGGGCAAGTCTGTGGGCCACTATACCGCTTTTCGGCAGATTGCGCCCTCCATGGCGAGTCGCCTCCTTGCCATCCATGGCATCGCCGACATTAGGCCATCCGTGGCCGTCAAAAAGCCGCGCTACGCTATCCTGCTCCGCTCGCAGCGGAACTGTGTCCCACAGACTGATCTTAGGGTTATTCAAGCAGGTCTGCATACTAAAATACAGAGCATTTTGCGTAGTTATTATCTGGCATACTGAACTTACTTAAACAACTTTTGACCAGTCTGCGTGCCATAGTTCCAGCGTCAAGCGGAGCAAGGAGGCGAAGTGGCCCCAAATACTTTAGTCTGACTATTATTTACTTATTTACTCAACTTTCCCACCCTGTCGGGTAGGTTGAAACCTTGAAAGTCTTTGAAAGTATGGTTAAATACAACAAGGAAACCACCAAATCTGGTATAATGAGAATAACCACAAACCCAATAATACCAGTAC
>NZ_MCHF01000029.1:0-3186 GCF_001707455.1 Dehalobacter sp. TeCB1
TGTTTTTAGCAATGATAAAGTACCGAAAGGTACTATTTTTTTCTCACAATGCCCTTCCGCCGGAACTGGAAATAGTGTAGGATAAAAAGTAAGAGCACCCTCAATATGTCCTGGTTGACATAAATATGAATGAGAGTGCTCCACCTAAGCAAGATGATAATATTATATTTATTCAAGGATGTCAACAGCTATTCTGAAAATATCCATAAATATAAGTATAGATTAGAGTATCTGAGGTTAAAGTGTCCTAAGTGTGGATGTATATTATGTTATTGGGGTTCTTATGAAGTAAATTATGTTGATGATGACTGTGAAAGAAAGCTTCTAATACTCAGAGGAATGTGTAAAAAGTGCGAACAGTCCCACTCAATAAAACCATGGTTCTTACCGGGGAAACATCAATATGCATTACCTTGCAGAGAAGCAGCTGTGCTGGCGCACAGGAACGAGAAGGTAGGACTAAGACGAGCTTTGCGAGCAGGATTTAAGAAGAAAGAAGTGTCCTTAATGAATCTCAAGTACTGGATAGAGACTACAGCTAGGAAGTGCAGCATTTTAATATCTAAGATACTTGCAATAGTACAGAAACACTTCGGAAATGAAGATACCATATCCACTTACGTTAGAGAGATAAAAAGAAATGATAACTTTGAGTCAATTTACAGGCTAAGCAAGTGGTACATAGAATTAATTACCGGTAAAGCTGTTTCTGATTGTGCCGAAAGCTGGTTTAATATAATTAATACAATAAGCAACATAGAATGTACCGGGTTGTATCTTTGAACAAAATCCACATAAATTCGTAACTTTTCCTGTAAAAGGCTATGGCCTAAACTAAAATCAAAGGTTTTTACAAGAAAAAGGAGGACAAAGTTATGGATGATAACAAGAAAATGGAAATTGCACTGTTCCGGTACGGCTTAATCTTTGATCTTGTTAACGACAATTTGAGTAAAGAAGAAAAAACTGCTCATCGCAGGAAAATAATATCATCAGAGCATAAAATTCCCTACTCAACTCGTACCCGGATTGATGAAAGAACACTAAGAAAGTATTGTCAAATGTATCGTGAGGGTGGCTTTGAAGGATTGATGCCAGGATTTAGAGCAGATAAGGACAAAGTTAAGGCTGTTACTGAAGAAAACCTTATTAAGGCGATTCAATATAAGAAGGAAGTACCGGAGCGCAGCGTAAGGCAAATCATTCAAATAATGGAGCTTGAGGGTGTGATAAAAACGGGTGAAATAAAGCAATCAACCCTTTCCAGGTTAATAAAAAAGTACTCTGAAGTTTATGAGTCAGAGATAGTAACTAACAATAAAGTATTCAGGCGCTATACCATGGAAAGAGTTAATCAAACCTGGCAGAGTGATGTTAAATACAGCGTTTATCTTCCGGATCCTAATAACCCGGATCGGATGATTCGGACATACCTAATTGCATTTATTGATGACAAGAGCAGGTACATAACACATGCCCAATTCTACTTTTCTGAAAGCAGCGAATGCCTTGAAGACTGCTTTAAGAAGGCTCTTCTCAAATGTGGAGTGCCGGAACGCTGCTATATGGATAACGGTAAGATATATACAAGCAAGAGGCTGGACGCCATTTGTGCTCAGCTTGGGAGTAAAGTAATTCATTGTGCTCCATATTCGCCCGAGGGAAAGGGAAAAATTGAAAAATTCTTCTGGTACGTTGATAAATCCTTTGAACCTGAAGTGAGAGTATCTAAGGTTAAGACTATAGATGAGTTAAATGTGCTATTTGCAGCGTGGTTAAATAAAAATTATCATGAGAAAATACATTCCGAAATTGAAAAGACTCCAAACGAAGCTTTTGCAGAAGGAGATGGGTATAGAAAATTCATTGCTCCGGAGGAGATTTATAGAATCTTTCTATACAAAGAGGAAAGAAAAGCTAATAAGACAGCTGTTATTAGTGTTTGTGGCAACCAGTATGAAATTGATCCAAGACTTGCACGAAAAACAATTCAAGTAAAATATCATCCTTCAGACCTGACAAAAATTGAAGTATACTACCAAGGTGATAAGTTTGCTGACGCAAAGCCTTTTCAAATAACATTTAAAACCTATGATGAGTATAAATCCGGTGTAGTTGCATCACCACCAGTTATTGTTGAAGGTCAACTGAGCTATTTGGACTTGCTAAAACAAAAACAAGAGCAGGACCTTGTAGACAAGAAAAATAGAATGAGTTTCACTAAACTCTATGGTAAGGAAGGGAGGGCTTAGGATGTATGAATCATACTATGGTTTCAAAAAGACTCCCTTTATGCGAAGCATAGATACTAAAGAGCTCTACCAGCATCAAGACTTTGTAGAAGTCAAACACAGACTTAAATATGCCATGGAGAAAAGAACCTTCGCGGTAATAACCGGCCCTGTCGGTGCCGGCAAAACGACAGTTTTAAGGTGTATTCGTGAAGAGCTAAATAACAATATTTACACTTATATATACATATCCCAATCAGCCCTTACTCCAAAGATATTCTACAATGAGATACTGAAACAACTGAATTTAAACACTGTCTACGCTAAGCCGGAGGCAAAGCTTATGGTGAATAAAGCAGTCCTGTCCATGTTTAATGCAAATAAGATTCCAGTCATTGTAGTGGATGAAGCACATCTTCTAAGTGATGCTATGCTTGAAGAAATAAGATTTCTTATAAATTTCGATATGGATTCAATGTCTCCACTAAGTTTGATACTAGTAGGCCAGCCGGAACTTAGACAAAGACTTAAGTTAAGAACCCTGGAAGCTATTGCTCAAAGAGTTATGGTAAATTATCACCTTGACGGACTAAACAGGCCTGGTACAGAGGACTACATACTAACTCATCTTAAAGTTGCAGGTTTAGGAACACCATTGTTTACTGATGAAGCTATCAATGAGATATTTCAGTATACTGCAGGGATACCTAGAAAAATAAACAATCTTTGTGAGAAATGCTTGTTGGAAGGATATATTCATGAGAAAAAACTTATTGATGATATTTTAGTAAAGAGAGTTATAAAGAACGAGTTTGAATAATATCTATGCTGCCGTTTAGGCAGCATTTTTTAAAAATAAAATTCTGCTAGCGCTTCCAACTTCTCTGTAACAATTGGAAATTCTAACGGAATGATATCGTGGAAAAATTCCGGCACAGTAGTGTGAGAAACAACA
>NZ_MCHF01000030.1:0-55181 GCF_001707455.1 Dehalobacter sp. TeCB1
GCTCCGAATCAGTGAGATGCTTGTTTTTTGCCATGGTAAATTCTCCTTTGACTCAAAGATTCCCGCAGAACACATCCTAAAGTTCTTGTCGGAATATTGCCAGACTAAATGCAATCACTCCCCCATGGGGGAGTGAAGAAAAAGGAGACTTTCGATTGTAAGACTTAATGCCACTATCCTGTTTGAAGATTTAAATGCAATCACCCAGTAATGTATAGGTTGCATTTACAAAGTCAATTGAGGTTTTAAGGACTTCAAACAATAAGTCCAAATTTGTTCGTGACATAAGCTCTTTTATAAGATATAATAATAGAAAAATTGAATATGTGGTAATGAGCGATTCTTGCCCGAGGGCAAGAACTGAAAAGGGAAGTCAGTGAATGCTGACGCGGTACCCGCCACTGTACGAGGGAGTCGATCCACAAAAATGTCACTGGGATTTGCCTGGGAAGACGTGAGTCGATGATGATCTTGAGCCAGGAAACCTGCTCTTGCCAGCCGCTACGGCAATCTACGGGATGTTAGGGAGGTGAATACTCTGTGTTTTCTGGATTCTTACCGTTTTTTGATACAGGTTAGACTCTTTACCCTTTCATGGTAAAGAGTTTTTTTGTTTTTCGGATTTTGTTATTAGCTATGGAGGTTAAAATGATCATCCTTCTGGGAGAAACGCCTGCAGCTCGTGAGATTAGTGAACATCTCCAAAACAGGGGGATCAACTTCATCAAGAAGTCGGCTTGGATTGGCAAAGACAACCTGACGCTGCCTTCTGTTATTGTCGATATCAGCCATCCTTCCAGTGATAAGTTTGTTTCGCTAAGTCAATTTTGCAAACAATCCGGAGTCCCTTATCTTAGGCTAGAAAGGCCTGAAACCAATATTCCGGATAGTCCCTTAATTTCTCAGGCATGTAATTGGGAGGAAGCGCTGCTTTGTCTGAATGAGCGCATTAGCACATTATACCAGAAGAAAGAACGGCAGGTAAAAGTTTTTATCACTACCGGCAGTCATCAACTGGAAAGTATTGTGCATAGCCCCTTTGCCGGTATGGCCCGTTTCATTGTCCGCGTTCTTCCCGAAGGCTGTCTGGTGCAGAAATGTCAGGATTTAGGCATTCATCCCCGGGACATCCTGGCCATGCAAGGTCCTTTTTCCAAAGATATTAATAAAGCACTGTTTAAGTTTTACGGAGCGGACATCGTTTTGACAAAGGATAGCGGGCTTGCCGGCGGAACGGATACAAAAATATCGTCAGCTTTAGAATTGGGGTTAGAAATTCTGCTGATACGGAAAAATAAAGCTGGCTATGGTTTAATCATGAATAATATTGACGAATTAATAACATGGATTGATGAGAATATTTTAAAATAATTCATTAAAAATTTTGGATAAAAAGAAAGGTGACGCTAATGAATAGTAAAAGAATAATGATGATCGCAAGCATTACGTTGATGCTGATCTTATTGCCTCAAAACGTTTTCGCCATGCATATTATGGAAGGTTTTTTGCCCCCGGTTTGGTGTATTTCCTGGGGTGTCCTGACAATCCCGTTTTTAGCTTATGGTTTGTATTCCCTGCGTAAGTTGACGACAGAATCTTCAAAAGTGAAGTTACTGCTGGCGATGGCCGGTGCGTTTGTCTTTGTCTTATCCTCTCTGAAAATACCCTCCGTTACCGGAAGCTGTTCACATCCCACCGGAACAGGGTTAGGCGCAATTTTATTCGGTCCGGCGATCATGAGTATCCTTGGCATCATTGTTTTATTATTCCAGGCTATTTTGCTGGCCCATGGAGGGCTTACGACTCTGGGAGCGAATACATTTTCCATGGCGGTTGTTGGTCCGTTTGTAGCCTTTGCTGTTTATCTTATTGTGCTCAAAGCAAAAGGACCCCGGTCACTGGCAATCTTCTTAGCGGCAACACTTGGGGATTTAGCTACCTATATTACAACATCAATTCAGCTGGCACTTGCTTTTCCTGACCCAACGGGAGGGATTACAGTTTCTGCAGCTAAATTTTTGGGTATTTTTGCTGTTACCCAAATCCCCTTGGCAATCAGTGAAGGAATACTGACTGTGATTATCTTCAATGCAATTATGAATTACCTTAAAGGCGATGAACTTCAATCCTTAAAAATATTTTCCAAGGGGGCCGCACGATGAATAATACTTATGATAAACAGGGCAATAAAAAAAGAATTACTACCAATCTTATCTTGATTGTTATTGTTATCCTGCTGGCTGTCATTCCGCTTATTATCGCTAAAGATGCGGAATTCGGCGGAGCGGATGGCCAAGCCGAAACTGCGATTACCGAGATTAACCCTGAATACAACCCCTGGTTTTCTTCAATTTTTGAGCCTCCCAGCGGTGAAATTGAAAGCTTGTTGTTTGCTCTGCAAGCAGCGTTAGGTTCCGGCATTCTCTTTTATGGACTGGGTTACCTGAAAGGGCGCAGTAAAAAAGAAGAGAACAGAAATAAAGCTTAGTGGCAACATCGTAAAGTATGAGTATTCTGCGTAAGAATATAAGCAAAATTCGTATGAAATAAGGAAAAAAGCATGATAAATATTGACAATTACGCCTATGCTTCAAAACTGAAACGTAAAAATCCGATGGAAAAAGTTGCCTTTGCTTTGTTGACCCTGGGTGTCTGTCTTTGGGGGAATTCCATCCTGCTCTCGCTTGTAGTTTTACTGATCATGACGTGGTTGTCCGTCAGGAAGGGTGGGATCCCGCTCCGCTTTTTTCTTAAACTGATGCTCCTGCCGATGTCATTCTTAATCTTGGGAGTGCTTATGATAGCCTTTCAAATCTCAAATGATCCCCAGCAGTTTGTTATGTCTGTGCCGGTGTTCGGTACATTTTTAGGATTTTCTAAAATCGGTATAGAGACAGCCGCACAGCTATTCTTCAGGGCCTTAGGAGCGGTATCCTGCTTATATTATTTGTCCCTGAATACGCCGATGGTTGACCTCCTATCTGTACTGCGGAAGCTGAAATGTCCTAAAATTCTGGTGGAATTGATGAGTTTAATTTATCGGTTTATTTTTGTATTGATGGAAACAGCGGAGACAATGTATACGGCTCAAAATTCCCGCTTAGGTTATTCCAGCCTGAAAGCGGGGTATCATTCGTTGGGGGCTCTGGCATCAACTCTTTTTATCCGGGCCTACAAACGCTCGGATGAGATTTTTACGGCGATGGAAGCCAGGGGATATGACGGGGATATTGAAGTATTGGAAGAACTGGCTCCTTTCTCTTGGCAGGGTTTCTTACCAGCAGTATTGATAAATATGATTTTGATCGGTTCCGTATTGTTGGGAAGGCAGTATATAGGGGGATTGCTTTGATGAATTCGGAATGTCCATTTGAGGCTTCCGCGCATCGGACACTTGATGAAAATACTGAAATAAAAAGTCATTACATGTTCTAACTAACTGAATACTGACAAAGCTCAGGTACCAAAGTCCGAGGATTTTGGTTGAAAAGGGAAGCAGGTGCAAATCCTGCACGGTCCCGCCGCTGTAATGGGGAAATGTTTCATGAATGCCACTGGTTTATTCCGGGAAGGCGTGAAACATTGATGATCCGGAGTCAGAAGACCTGCCTGAGTAGTTTACTTCAACTCTGCGAAAGACAGAGGAGGTGCTGTATGTTAAACATCATATATTTTACTAAATATATTGTTGACACCTCTTGACGTGAAGTTGAGAGGTGTTTTTGTTAAAGGATAAAGATGGAGGAATTTTCATGATTAAGTATCAAAAGAATTTTTTTATTGTCGTCATACTGATTATGATTTGTTCGCTGATAGTGGCAGGCTGTTCCGCCGGAAGCCAGGAAAGCAATAAGCCCTTAACCGGCAAAGAGGTCAGTTTAAGTTATACAAACGCATTTAAGATTGCTGATTATGGCAACAATATCAAGCTGTTGACGGATGCGGAAAACAATCAGTTCCTGCTGGTGCCGGAAGGAGTGAAGACACCTAAAATACCGGAGGCCGCAGGGGCGACGGTTATCAATACACCGCTGAAAAAGGTAGTTTACTGTTCGACCACACAGGTAGGCTTGCTTCAGGCAATATTCTCAGACAAGGACTGGGACAGTATTGCCGCCGTCACTACAGATACAGCAGAATGGTATGTTGATGAAGTGAAAACGCGCATGGAGAATGGAACGATTCAATATGTCGGCACAGGGGGCATGGCAGATCCGGATTTTGAAAAGATCCAAGCACTGAACCCCGATATGGTCTTTGTCTATACCGGAGATTACGGACTGCAGAAAACGCTCGCCAAAATGAAGGAACTTCATATCCCCTGCGTGGTCGTCAATGATTATACGGAACCTACGGATATGGGACGTCTGGAATGGCTGAAATTTTTAGGCGCGTTCTACAACAAGGACCAGAAAGCCGCCGGCTTTATTGAAGAGAAAGCGGCGATGCTGCAGGAAATCACAGCTGCCGTTAAAGATAAGCCGAGTCCAAAAGTTGTCTATGGCATGGTCTACGATGGCAAGGTGTATATTACCGACGGCGGATCCTATGTGGCAAAACAAATAAAGGAAGCCGGGGGAGATTATGTATTTGCGAATGTTAACCCGGATAAAACCGGCAGTTCCCAAATTTCCATGGAAGAATTCTATGAGAAAGGCAAGGATGCGGACGTATTTATTTATTCCTCAATGGTTGCCTATATGCCCTCCGTCGAGAGCCTGCTAAAGGCCGAACCGTTATTAAAAGATTTTAAAGCTGTCAAGAACGGAAAAGTGTATTGCTTCGCTCCTTGGTACTACATGTCGATTAACAAAACGATTGAAGGCGTGAAAGATATGGCCTCGCTCTTCCATGAAGGACTTTACCCGGAATGGAAACTTGTCATGTTCCAACAGCTGCCGGGAAAATAGAACATGGAACAAAAGCGTGTCAAACCAACCTTGTTTTGACTGCAAGACTTGTTTGAGCGGTGCAATCATAACATGTACAGCGGAGGAAAAAATGAAAATTCATACTTTATCGACTGGGGATGAAGTCCACAGGTATCAAAAGAGCATCATCATTCCGTTCCAAGAGGACCGCAAGGTGCTAAGCACCTCCGTTCTAAACGGAGGATACAGCGAAAAGCTCAAAGCGGCCTTCAACCACGATTCCAATCCGGGAGAAGGGATGACCTGCTCGCTTAGGACAGATTCCTACCTGAACGACCTGAAGCTGCTTGCCGCAGAGATCGGCCTCGATCCGGAAACGGTGACGGGCATTTCCACCGCCGCGTCGATGGATAATGTTTCGATCAAAACGGTTTCTTATGATAATCTCACGGTGACCGCCATTGTCACCGGAGGAGTGGAAGTCAACGGCGGGAGGGTCGGAGACCCGGCATCTTACCATGAAGCTCAGGGCAAAACCGTCATGACAAAGGAAGGAACCATCAATATTATCCTGAATATCGATGCGGATTTACTCCCAGGTACGTTGACCCGCGCTTTGGTAACCTGCACGGAGGCCAAAACGGCCGCCTTGCAGGAGCTGATGGCGGGAAGCAATTACTCCCGGGGGTTAGCGACAGGTTCAGGAACAGACGGTACGATTATCATTGCCAACAGCCAATCCGATTTAAAACTGACCTATGCGGGCAAACACAGCAAGCTGGGTGAACTGATCGGCTTAGCGGTGAAGCCGGCCGTCAAAGAGGCGCTGTTTTTGCAGACCGGTTTATGTCCAAAAAGCCAGCACAGTATGCTGCGACGCTTGAAACGCTTTGGCATCACGGAAGATAGTATCTGGAACAAGCATTGTGACTTGGGAGAAAAAGCATTGGTCAAACCCTTATTTATTCAGCAACTGGAAATCCTGGACAGAGAAGAGGAACTTGTCGCCCTGACCTCGCTGTATGTCCACCTGATGGACCAAGCGGATTGGGAGCTGATCTCTCCCGGGCGTGCAGCACAGGAAGGCAAGGCTATTGCCGACAGAATAAGACAAAAGTACGGGCTCGACGTTGAATATACTTATTGCTGGCAATCCGCTGAGGAGACAATAACCGGAATGCTGGAAAATTTCGCGGATCTGACGGCAAGAATCACCACAGTATGCTCGGATTAATGGTACTTACCGGGATCAATGTACATGTTTCCGGCAAGCACAATAAGTAGGGGAGAAAAAATGGATCAACAAAGACTGAAATTGAAAATGCATGTGTTTTTTATTATTATACTGGCGCTGCTGGCAACAATGGTGTTTCTATTGAATATTTCAGCCGGTTCTGTAAACATCAGCCTGGAACATATTATCAAAATATTGACGGGACATGAAACCGGGAATGACACCTATGCATCGATTGTCATGAACATCCGTCTGCCAAGGGCGTTGGCAACGCTAGTCGGTGGCGCTTGCCTCGCGGTGGCAGGACTTTTGCTGCAAATCTTCTTCAGGAACCCGATCGTAGAACCCTACGTGCTTGGCATCTCATCGGGCGCCAGTCTGTTTGTGGGCCTCGTGGTCTTAGGGGGATATACTTTCGGCATGACGCATATGACGCCGATGTTTCTGTTCGGCGGCGCGTTTCTCGGTGCGATGGTCGTCATGCTGGTTGTGGTATTAGCCGCCAAAAAAGTCAGGAATATCACCACACTGTTAATTATCGGGTTAATGGCGGGATTTATCTGCAGTGCAATGACCAGTATGCTGACAGCGTTTGCCGATAAAGAAAAAATTCATGCGTTTATGATGTGGACGCTGGGGAGCTTTTCCGGTTTTTCCTGGACGCAGGTGGAGTGTCTGTATCTGATCGGTGTTCCGTTCCTGCTGATGTCCTTATTGATTTGCAAACCGCTGAACGCGATGCTTTTCGGAGAAAAATACGCCTTATCGATGGGGTTGAACATCAAACGGTTCCGGATGCTGGTTATCCTGATTTCCAGCGTACTGACCGCGGTAATCACGGCGTTTGCCGGCCCGGTTTCCTTTGTGGGTCTGGCGGTCCCCCATATGGTGAGAATTTCTTTTGGTACTTCCGACAACCGTGTTTTGCTTCCGGGTGTTATCCTGGCAGGCGCGTTAATGACCGGAATTTGTGATTTGGGAGCGCGGATGCTGATGGCACCGACAGAATTGCCGCTGAGCGCGATTACTTCGTTGATTGGCGCGCCGATTGTTGTCTATCTGCTGCTTAGAAAGGGGAGTGAACTGTGAATAATGTGATTCTTGCTGAGAAAATGGATGTCGGATATGAAAAAACGGTGGTGGTGGAAAATGTCGACCTCCGGGGCATCAAGGGACAGCTAATTTGCCTGCTTGGTCCCAACGGAGCCGGAAAATCCACCATCCTGAGAACGCTGTCCGGGCTTCTTGCGCCTGTCAGCGGGACAGTGTATATCAACGGCAGTGATTTAAAAAGCATTAAAAAACCAGAATTGGCGAAAAAGTTAGCTGTAGTCTTGACAGAACAGGTATCGTTAGGTCTGCTTACCGTTTTTGAAATTGCAGCTATGGGACGCTTTCCGCATACCAACCTGATCGGCAAATTGTCGGACGAGGACAAAGGAATTATTCAGGAAGCCCTGCAGGCGGTAAATGCCGTCCATTTGAGGGACAGATATTACGCTGAACTCAGTGACGGTGAAAAACAAAAAGTGATGATTGCCCGCGCCTTGATCCAGCAGCCGGAGCTGATTGTTCTCGACGAACCAACAAGCCACCTGGATGTCAAACATAAAGTTGAAGTCATCAGTATCCTGCGCAGGTTATGCCTGGAAAAAGGCATAACGGTCGTGCTCTCGCTCCATGACATTGATCTGGCCATTAAAGGCTGTGAAACCATCCTGCTGATCCAGGACGGAAAAATTGCAGCCCAGGGTACGCCTGAGGAAATCATCAAGGCCGGAACGATTCAATCGTTGTATGAGATTGAAGGGGCGCAATACAATGAATTGCTGGGAAGCCTGGAATTTTTCAGCCGTCAGTATCCCGAGATTTTTATTGCAGGGGGGAATGGAACGGGCGCAGGCGTGTATCGTGCGCTTTCCCGGGCCGGATACGGAATGTGCTGCGGGGTGCTGCACAGCAATGATATTGATATCCATATCGGTAAGGCCTTAGGTTGTGAAATTATTGAGGAAGAGGCTTTTAACGCCATCCATGAAGATAAATATCATCAGGCCAGGGAGATTATGAAAACCGTGGATTATATGATTGATACAGGTTTTCCGGTAGGAAGCATCAATCAGCGCAATATGGACCTGGTGATTGAAGCGGTGAAAATGGGGAAAACCGTATTCTCCTTGTTCCCGAAAGAACATGCATTCAAGCGTTACGGGGAGTGGACGGATAAAATCCGCTATTGCTCGAAAGCGGCGGAAGTTACCAAATGCATTGAAGACAAAAAAACAATGGAAAGGGTGTGAGGCATTATTATGATCATTGCCCGACTTGCTACGGGAGATCAAGTTTACAAGTATAACCGCTGCCTGGTGGTACCTTTCTTAGGAAAGCGCAAGGTCATGAGCACCTCCATGCATAACGGAGGCTACCGTGAAGATTTAACGGCGGTGTATAACCAGGATGTCAACCCGGGTTCCGGCCGGGAATGTGAACATTGCAAACCGGGACAGGAAGAAAAAATCAAGCGGTTTATGATCGACGATCTGGGACTGGATTACGACACAGTGGCCTATATGGCGACCATTGTCTCCATGGACAGCGCTGCCGTCAAAACGGAAACCTATGATGAGCTGACCGTTACCGCCATTGCTACAGCCAGTCTGGAAGTCAACGGCGGACGGGTGGGAGAGAAAGCCACAAGCTATGAAAAACGTGGGAAAAGCGTTAGTCTCAAGCCGGGAACCATTAATATCATGGTTTTTGTCAACGCCGATATGACACCCGGATGCCTGGCACGCAGCATTGTCACAGCTACAGAAGCTAAAACCGCCGTCCTGCAGGAACTGCTGGCCGGAAGTTTGTATTCATCCGGAATTGCCACCGGATCAGGAACAGACAATGTGATGATTATTGCCAATGCGGAATCGGATAATACCTTGACCTATGCCGGGAAGCACGGCAAACTGGGGGAATTGATCGGCCGGATGGTTATGGATGCAGTCAGGGAATCGCTGGGGAAACATATGGGCCTTACCAGAGAGAGCCAGCACAGTATGCTGGCCAGACTGAAACGGTACGGCATCACTGAAAAAAGCTTCGGCGACAAGTGCCGCGAGGTCTGTTCCGGAGTGAGCCTGGCCGATGCAATCGGCCGTATCCATGTGCTGGATTCACAGGATGAAATCGTTTCCTTAACGTCACTTTATGTCCATTTGCTGGATCAATTGTCTTGGGGATTGCTTTCAGTAAAGGAAGTTGAGTTTTCCGGAAAAATTATCTTGCAGAATCTCGCCGAACACCGGAAGACGACAGCGGAATGGACCGCCTGTGCCAATGCGGATCAAAAAGAATGGGTGCAAGCGATGCTGGATTCATTTGTTACGACAGTCTGCCGGGGAACAGCAGCGGCAATTCAAACGAATCAAGAAGATTAATGAGGGTTGACCGTAGGGCTTTCAGACGAAATGTATTTCATATTTAAGTTATAAGGAGAAAAATAATAATGAAAAGAAAATCTCAATTGCAATGTTTTTTAATTTTAACAATGGTACTAACTTTGCTGGTGATGCCCCTGGGGTGTGCCAAAGAGACTGCGCAAATGGATTCCGGTATAGCCGCCGCCATCGGCAGTGTTAAAGATGTGAAAGCCATGTATCCTGCCGGGAGCAGCATGAATTTGAAATTTGCCAAAAACTTCAGCATTGCGTACCTGGAAGACGGCATGAAACTTGTTACCGACGGCCAGAAGAGACAAATGCTTCTCCTGCAGGAAGGACAGCAGGCGCCTGCGGAATACAAAGAATTACCAACAGTCACCCTGCCTTTAAGTCAGGCGATCTACTCCAGTTCGACACAGGTCGGTTATCTGCGGGCGTTTGATAACGATATGCTGTTTGACAGTATCGTCGGCGTTCGGATGAAAGCGGAAGACTGGGACTTTGATGCGATGAAGAACCGTATGCTGAGCGGGCAAATCAAGGATATCGGCGATAATACCACGACAAGTACCAGCTATAACCATGAAATTATTCAATCCTTAAATCCAAAACTTGTTTTTACGAGCCAGGGAATGGGGACAGAGCAGCAGAAACTGATGGAAATGCTGAATCAGGCAGGGATTCCTTATTTGTTCGACGGGTCGAGTACGGAGCTTGATTATCGGGGAACGATGGAATGGCTGAAATTCTATGCGGCCTTTTACAATCTGGAAAAAGAAGCAGACATTTACTTTGATCAGGCGATCGCCCGGATTGACGAAATGAAAGAAAAGGTCAAGGACGCTCCGAAACCGAAGGTCGGCTGGGGAATCATCAGTATGGGCAAAGTCTATGTGGAAAACGGCGGCTCCAAAAGTGCGCAAATGGTCAGAGACGCAGGCGCTGAATATATTTTTAACGATATTGGCGCCGGTCAGGACGGTGTGACGAGCATCAGCGTTGAGGAGCTTTACAACCGTCTGGCGGAAGCGGATATTTTCCTCAACAGAGGGATGCCGAAATATGGGCCGGATATAAAATCCATCACGGATCAGGCCCCGGTCTTGGCTGAGCTGCCTTGTTTCAAAGATAAAAAAGTCTGGCAGATTACGGATAGTTACTGGAGTACGTACCATAATATCGACCAAAAATATATTGAACTGGCGGCGATCTTTCATCCTGATCTTTATCCGGATTATCAGTTTAAAAACTTCATCCTGATGCCGGATGTTGCGGAGTAAGGGAGGAGAGTCATGGTCAATATTGTTGTGATTCTGACACCGATGGAGCCTTTTTTGACATTCAGGGAAGCACAAGCGGAACTGGACAGCCAATATCCGGGACAATTTCAGATCCATTTATTTAATACAACGGAACTCGACAATGACAAGGAGCAGGCTGCGGCCTGCCTCGAGGCCAGTCGCAACGCGGATTTTGTCCTGATAAAAATTCACGGGTCATTATCTTTTTTCAAAAGTTTTCTCAATCTCTTCACCTGTCTGAAGCAAAAACAACGTCTTTTTGTTTATACCACGATTGAAGAAGAGAATGCGGAAGTTTTTCCGGATTGCAGCATCCTTCCGGAGGATTTTAAGACGATCAATAAATACTATCAATCCGGCGGGCTTAAGAATACGGTCAATTTAATCAAATGGCTGGGCAATCAGTACGCCGGAGCAGGTGTTCCTGTGGAAGCGCCTGTTTGCCCGAAATGGAGCGGGATCTATGATCCGGATGAGAATACGGAAGACGAAGACGCATACCTGACACAGGTGAAAAACAGCGGGCTGCCGGTCATCGGCATCATTATCAATGTCCTGCTGGTTCAAAAGAATAATCTGGTCCATGTCGATGCCTTAATCCGGGAAATAAGAAAACAAGGCGCGCATCCTTTGTGTGTTTATTCGGATATGCTTCCGGACCAAGACCTGGGCTGTGAGGGAATCAGAGCCGCTCTGGAGCGCTGCATGATGTCTGAGGGAAAACCTTTGGTGGATTCGATCATTAACACCACCGCCTTCAGTCTGACCATCCTGGCTGATCCGGGTGACGGGTCCAAGCCGAGGGAAAGCAGTATTTTTGAACTTTTGCAGGTTCCGGTTTTTCAAGCCATGACCACATTGCAGTCTTTTGAGGAATGGAACCATTCGGTCAAAGGGCTGGACGGCCTGTCATTGAGCTGGAGCGTTTTCCAGCCGGAATTTGACGGACAGGTCATCACGTTCCCGTTCGCGACGACGGAAACAGTCGAAACGGCGTTGGGGCCAAAAAGAGAGGCGCAGCCGATTGCCGAGCGGGTGGAAAGTATTACAACCCTGGCAATCAACTGGGCCAAACTGCGATACAAGGATAACACAGAGAAAAAAGTCGCAATCATCCTGCATAATAATCCGCCCCGCAATGACAACATCGGCGGCGCTGCCGGGCTTGATACCCTGGTATCGCTGCAGCGGATGATCGGACGGCTGGAAGAATGCGGCATTAAGACGGATTACCATTTTGCCGACGGCAAAGAAATCATTGACCGGATCACCGCGGGACTGACCAACGACGGCCGGTGGTCCTCCCCGGAAACCATGCTGGAAAAGAGTATCGACACCGTCAGAAAAGAGCAGTACGGACGATGGTATGATGAATTTATTCCCCGGGTGAAAGAGAATCTGGTCAAATACTGGGGCGAACCGGTAGGCGATTTCATGGCGGTCGACGAACAATTGCTGGTTCCGGGCATTCTAAACGGCAATATTTTTATCGGGCTGCAGCCGCCGCGGGCGTTTGAGGAAAAAGCGGAAGAGATGTACCACAGTACGGATATTCCGTGCCCGCATCAGTATATCGGCGTTTACAACTGGGTGGAAAAGGTGTTTCAAGCTGATGTCATTATACACGTGGGTACCCATGGCACCATTGAATGGCTGCCCGGCAAGGAAGTCGGGCTGTCCAAAGATTGCTACAGCGATATTTGCATCGGCACGGTTCCGCATTTGTATGCCTACATCATCAATGCTCCCGGTGAGGGAACGCAGGCGAAAAGAAGGACCTACGCAACCATCCTGGATCACATGGTTCCTTCAATGATGGAAAGCGGCGTTTACGATGAACTAGCCGAGGTCGACGAGCTGATGAAGCAATATTACCATATCCAAAGCGCCGATCCGAAGAAACTGCCGGTCATTCAAAAGCAGATACGGGAGCTGGCGGTCAAGATCAATCTAAACAATGATATCGGTCTCACCCCGGAGATGCTGGAAGAAGATATCGACGGCTGCATAAAGCAGATGCATTCCTGGGTCAGCAAGGTGCAGGCCTGTGATATTTATGACGGGTTTCATATTTTTGGCATGGTCCCGGAAGAGGACCGGTTTCGGAATATGCTGAAGATGTTGGTAAGAAACAGAAACGGGAACACACCGTCACTTCGGGAAGGCGTATGCGATCTTCTGGGTCTTGATTTTGAAATGCTGCTGGCAGTGCCGGAGACACCGACAGCAGACGGAAAATCCTATGGGATTTTGCTGGCTGAAGCAGATGAAATGGGAAGAGAAATCTTTCTGGAATTGGAAAAACATCATTATGAGCTTCAGGCAGTGGAGGGAATGATTGAACAGTTTAAGGCGAAGTGCGTTAGCTGTTCAGAAAGCACGGACAGTTTCCGTAAGATGAACAGTACGGATAGGCTCAGACAATGCCTGAACTTTGTCTGTTCCTTCATTAAGCCGCGGGTGATGCGGATTACAGATGAACTGGACCGCTTTATCGGCGGTGTCAACGGGAAATTTGTACCTCCCGGCCCTTCAGGAGCGCCGACCAGAGGGAATGCTCGAATACTCCCGACAGGCCGCAATTTTTATTCCGTTGATCCGGGAGCTATGCCCTCGCGGTCATCCTGGGAGATTGGCCAGACCTTAGCGGACCAGCTGTTGGAACGGTATCTCCGGGATGAGGGAAAATACCCGGAAAGTACTTCAATTTTAGTCTATGCCACCGAAGCCATGCGGACGTACGGGGACGATATTGCGGAAACCTACTATTTGCTGGGGGTACGGCCTGTCTGGCTGGGCAATACGGACCGGGTCATCGGGATTGAAGCCATTCCCCTGGAAGAACTGGGACGGCCGCGCATCGATGTGACGTTAAGAATTACCGGATTGTTCAGGGACGCATTCCCCAACTTGATCGAACGGGTAGAAGACGCGGTGAATTTAGTCGCATCCCTTGATGAACCGGAAGAGCAGAATTACATTAAAAAACATGTCAAGGAAGAAGTAGCCGAACTGGTCGCCCAAGGCATCGAGATGGAACAGGCTTATGAATATTCGCTGATCAGAGTCTTCGGAGATGCTCCGGGCGCTTATGGCGCCGGGACCAAAAATGTGGTGGAAAGCAAAAAATGGAATGACGTCACCGATCTGGGCAAAGTTTATACCACCTGGGGCTGTCATGCTTACGGCAAGAAACTGCACGGGGAAAAACTGCCGGAAGTGTTTGCCTTGCGGATGAAAAAAGTCAATGTTGCGGTGAAAAACGAGTCTACCCGGGAGTTTGACATGCTGGACAGCGATGACTTTTACAATTATTTTGGCGGCATGGTGGCGGCGATTACCACCCACAGCGGTTCCCAAAAACCGGCCTATGTCCCGAGCACATCCGATACCGATCATATAGAGACGCTGTCATTGCATGAAGAAGCGTCACGGGTCATGCGGGCCCGGGTCAATAATCCCAAGTGGATCGAAGGATTGAAAAAGCATGGCTACCGGGGGGCGAAACAAATCTCGGCCATGGTCGATATTACCTTTGGCTGGGATGCGACGACCAATGTAATTGATGACTGGATGTACGACTGTATTGCCCAGCGTTATGCGTTTGACCGGGAAACGGCGGACTGGATGCGGGAAGTCAATCCCTGGGCCCTGCATAATATGGCCGAGCGTTTGCTGGAAGCCAATCAGCGCGGCATGTGGCATGCGCCGGAAGAAAGTGTGGAGAAACTGAAAAAGATCTATCTGGAAATGGAAGGCAGCTTGGAGGAACTGGGATAGAATTTTTCGGGCCTGTCTGCATGCCACAATTCCGCTTTCGGCCGTTGTGTCTTCCATGACACAAAAGGCCGCGCTTCGCTTCCTTGCTTCGCTGACGCCGGAACTGTGACATGCAGACTGATCAAAAGTTGGTTAAGTAAGTTCAGTAGAAGGAGATGGAATAATTGGCTCACATTTATCCTTTTGCGGCAGTTGTCGGCCAGGATGCCGTGAAGAAGGCGTTGATTTGGAATATGGTCAATCCCAGTATCGGCGGCGTGCTGATCAGCGGCGAGAAAGGGACGGCCAAATCCACGCTTGTCAGGGGAATCAGCTGCATTGCACCGGATGTCCGGCTGGTGGAATTGCCGCTGAATGTGACTGAGGACAGGTTATGCGGCAACATCAACTTTGAACATGCCGTGAAATACGGGGAAAAACGTTTTGAAGCCGGTATTTTGCAGCATGCCCACGGCAATGTTCTTTATGTGGATGAAGTTAATCTTTTAAGCGATCCTATCGTGAAAACGCTGCTGGAGTCGGCATCATCCGGGATGAATATCGTCGAAAGGGAAGGAATCTCGTACCGGCACCCCTCACGGTTTATTCTGGTTGGCAGTATGAATCCTGAAGAAGGGGGCCTGCGTCCTCAATTTTTAGACCGTTTCGGCCTGTATGTCGAAGTCAGCGGGGAGCAGGATACCCGGATCAGGGCGGAAATCATCCGGCGGCGGGTGGAATATGAAAAAGACCCGGCGGCATTTTGCGAAAAGTGGCAGGAAGAAAGTGAACAGCT
This sequence comes from Dehalobacter sp. TeCB1, assembly GCF_001707455.1. Lineage (NCBI taxonomy): Bacteria > Bacillati > Bacillota > Clostridia > Eubacteriales > Desulfitobacteriaceae > Dehalobacter > Dehalobacter sp. TeCB1. The sequence continues at coordinate 15,396 of NZ_MCHF01000030.1, forward strand.
GCGTATTGACATCCGGCGGGCAAAAGCAGCGATCAACCGGATTGAAGTAACAGCAAATGCCATACAATTGGCTGCTGCTATTGCCAGGGAAGGTAATTGCGCCGGTCACCGGGCGGAATTGGTGATTGTGGAAACGGCCAAGGCAATTGCAGCCATGGATTCCCGCATTGCCCTAAATATCTCAGACATCAAAGAAGCAGCGCAATATGCCCTGCCTCACCGGACAAGAGAAAAGCAGGAACAGCCGCCGTACTCTCAGCCGGAGCAGGAAGAACAGGAACAAGAGCAGGAACAGGAAGATCAGGAACAGACCCAGGAAGAAAACGAAAATCAGGAACAGGATCAAAATCCGGATCAAAGTCAGGACCCGGCGGATTCCAATGAGGCGCAGCAGGAAAAACAGGATCAAAACGACAACGACCGACCGGATGAAGGATCGGAGGACTCTCCGTCTTCCGAGCAGCAAAACCAAGATGACAGGGAACCAAATGAGGATCAGGAAGGCGCCGAAGGACCGTCTGAAACCTTGGATATTCCGGAAGAATCCTTTATTGTTTCCAGATGGCTCTCCGATGCCGGCATTCGTACCATCCAAAAGGGAAGCGGCAAGCGGAGTCTGGTCAAAACATCATCAAAGCAGGGAAGGTATGTGCGCTATCGTTATCCGGGCAGAGACGAAAGCTATGATCTCGCTTTCGACGCCACGCTGCGGGCGGCAGCTCCATACCAGGTTTTCAGAGAAAAAAACGGCAGAGCGGTGGCTGTCGAAAAAACGGATATCCGGGTGAAGGTTCGCGAGAAGCGGACAGGAAATACCATTATCTTTGTCGTGGATGCCAGCGGTTCCATGGGGGCGAACAAAAGAATGGCAGCGGTAAAGGGGGCAATCCTCTCTCTGCTCAATGACGCGTATCAGAAAAGAGACAAAGTCGGGATGATTGCGTTCAAAAACCGCTCGGCAGAGCTTCTTCTGGGAATCACCCGAAGTGTGGAATTGGCGGAGAAAAGGATGGCTGCGCTTCCTACCGGCGGCCGAACACCGTTGGCCGCAGGGCTCAACCTGGCCTACGAAATTGTTAAAGCGGCGAAAATAAAAGACAAAGACACGCTTCCGGTGATTGTTTTGGTCTCAGACGGCAGGGCGACCTACAGTGAAAGCGGATTGGATGCTTTTGAGGAAGCCGTTGCCGCAGCCCAAAGGATTGGGGCGGAGAAAATCAAATCTGTCGTCATAGACACCGACCAGAGCTTTATTAAGTTGAACCTGACGGAGAAGATTGCCAAGAGCATGAAGGCGGACAGTTTTGTTATTGAAGACCTCCGGGCACAAAATCTTGTCGCGGCAGTATCGTTATCGATCTAGGGATTGAAGCAAAGGAGAATAACGAATGAATAATGAGATTAAAAAGTACCCGTTTACAGCAATTGTCGGCCAGGAAAAGATGAAATTGGCATTAATTCTGAATGTGATTAATCCGTTTTTAGGCGGGGTCTTAATTCGCGGCGAAAAAGGAACAGCCAAATCAACGGCTGTTCGGGCGCTGGCTGATATGCTGCCGGAACGTTCGCAGGCGGAAGGATGCCAATTTTCCTGCGACCCGCTGCAGTCGGATAAAGTTTGTAGTGAATGTGCGGAAAAGATGAAGAATGATCAACCGATCAAGAGTATCACGACAAAAATGAAAGTCATTGATCTGCCCGTCAGCGCCACGGAAGACCGGGTCGTCGGAACACTTGATATTGAGCATGCCATCAAAAAAGGAGAAAAGAAATTTGAACCGGGTATTCTGGCCCAAGCCAACCGGAATATCCTTTACGTTGACGAAGTCAATTTATTGGATGACCATGTGGTGGATATCCTGCTTGATTCGGCAGCAATGGGGATCAATACCATCGAAAGAGAAGGCATCTCCTTTTCTCATCCGGCAAGATTTACTTTGGTTGGAACCATGAATCCGGAAGAAGGGGATTTGAGACCCCAGCTTTTGGATCGCTTTGGACTCGTTGTCGATGTTGCAGGGGAAAATGACACCGCCCAAAGAGTGGAGGTCATAAAGAGAAGGCTGGCTTACGAAAAAGACCCGGAAGCCTTTTGCCGCTCGTTTGATCACGAACAGTCGGCGTTGGCGGAAAAAATTCAAAAGGCAACCGCACTGCTTCCCCGGGTAAACTTTGAGGATGAACTTTTAGAAATGGCTGCGAAAATATCCATAGCACTCGGCGTTGACGGGCACCGGGCAGATATTGTCATGATCAAGGCTTCTATGACGATTGCTGCTTTCTATGGCAAAGATAAGGTGACCAAAGAAGAATTAAAAGAGGCGGCTGCCTATGTTTTGCCGCATAGAATGCGGCGGAAGCCTTTTGATGATTCGCAGATGAGTATCGATACAATAGAAGAGATCATTAATAAAATCATGGAACCGTGCGTTTAGAAAGCAAAAAAATATAACATGCCGGAAAATAGAAGGACGAATAAATCTTAATGAGTAATGAACAAGGTAAGTTAGCAATGAAGAAAGAAAGAACCCTGATTGTATTATGGACCACAAGCAAATGCAACCTGCAGTGCAAATACTGTTATGCCTCGGCTGCCGGAGAGCAAAAAAACATGGATTCGGATACGGCGGTAAAAATCTTGGATTATTTTGCGGATCAGCCCGTGAAGCTTCAGTTAACAGGCGGAGAGCCCTTGCTCAATTATGACCTGGTTTGTACAATATATGACTATATTGTCCAGCGCGGCTATGACGTCTCGCTGCAGCTGCAGACAAATGGAACCATCATCAATCAGGAAATCGCTAACGGCATTAAAAAAATGAAAATGGCTGTCGGCGTGAGCCTGGACGGTCCTCCGGCGGTGAATGAAAGTATCAGAGGCGGAACGCAGCAGACCGTTCAGGGCATTCAGCATTTAGCCAAAGCAGGGGTCATGCTTAATTTGAACAGCGTGGTGACAGCGCAGAATGTCGATAAGCTGCCGGAACTTGCAGATTTTGCGCTGTATCTTGGCAATGTGGCCGGTATTGGCTTTGATCTGCTGAGAAACGCAGGACGGGCCAAAGAAAACAGCGGGGCGGTGGGCAGGCCTACAGGCGAACAATTGAACACCGCGTTAAGACGCCTTTTTGAAAAATCGGAGTCAATTTATCAACAGTTCGGCAGAAAGATTATGATCCGCGAGGTCGAAGAAGCGAAGAAGCGCCTGTCCTCTCCGGCTGGCACTCAGGAATATTGCTATGCTTCCTGTGGACGCTCTTATGTTTTCTTACCCAATGGCGACTGCTATCCCTGCGGCTCGCTGATCGACAATCCCGACTTTTATATGGGCAATATCGGGAATCCGCCACTGAAACCGATTGCCATAGTCAAGCAAAGAGCGGGCCGGTGTGAGGCGTGCTGTTATCACCCCTTCTGTCCGGGAGGCTGTCCCTCCAGACTGATCGTCAATGCGGATGAGGCAGAGGATACATTAGACTGTGTTTTAAAAAAATCGGCTTTTGATATTGCCTCCGGTTTATTGAAATAAAATATTAGGTATTTCGGAAGCAATCGTTATGAAAATAAATTGAGAGGAGCATACCCATGTTACGTCTTATCAACTTGACTAAAAAATATGGAAACCTGACAGCGGTTAACGGGCTGAACCTGGATATTGAAGACGGGGAATTCTTTGGACTGCTGGGGCCGAATGGAGCAGGAAAGACCACGACGGTCAGAATGATCAGCACTCTGACGCCTAAAACTTCCGGTGACATTGTCATTAACAACGAAAGCATGGACCGGAACCTGGTTGCAGTTAAGATCAAAATCGGCGTTGTCCCCCAGCATAATAATCTGGAGAATGAGATGACCGCCTGGGAAAATCTTGAGGCTCACGGGATGCTTTATAACATGTCTAAGGCCTTAAGGAAAGAACGAATTGATGAACTGCTGGAATTCACGGAACTGACAAAACGGAAAAACGACCTGGTGGGCAAATATTCCGGCGGCATGAAAAGAAAACTGATGATTGCCAGGGCGTTGATGCACAATCCGGAGATTTTGCTTCTGGATGAGCCTACCGTCGGACTGGATGCCTCGGCCAGGAGGAAAATGTGGGACCTGTTAAAAAGCCTGAAAAGCAGAGGGCTGACCGTGCTCTTAACAACGCACTACATTGAAGAAGCTGAGGTGCTGTGCGACCGGGTAGGACTCATTAATGGCGGGGCCCTGGTGGAATTGGATTCACCCCAAAAATTGATTGAAAAAGTTGGTAAATTTGCCGTTGAAAATTTTGTTAATGGTAAGACCAAAGAAGAATTTTTTGAAACAAGGGAAGAGGCTGTCGCCTATGCAGCGGCTTTAGAGGGAAGCGTCAATATCCGGCCGTCCAATCTGGAGGATGTTTTCCTGAAATTAACCAATAGAAGGGTGGAATCCTGATGGCTGCCTTATACGGAATATTGTGGCAGGAGTTTGTTTTATTTAAAAGAAAGTTTTGGAGCACAACGATCGGCGCCATGGTTTCACCGACACTGTATCTGATCGCTTTCGGCTGGGGATTAGGCAGCGGGATGCAGGTAGAGGGGCGCTCCTATATGGAGTTTGTGATTCCGGGGATTATCGCCATGAGTACGATGTTGGTAAGCTTCAGCAACGCCGCCAACTCCATTAATATCGCCAGAATGTATTACAAAACGTTTGAGGAATTTATGGTCGCGCCCGTGAATATGACGGTATTTGCGCTGGGCAAAATTATTGCCGGAGCGTTATACGGCATGTACTCCGCACTTTTGATTATCATTTTGGTATCCGTTTTTGCAGGAGGACTTCCTTTGTCGCCTTATTTTATCCTCATAACACTGCTGAACTGTTTTGTTTTCTCTGCCGGCGGCTTTCTGGCAGGTTTAATGATCAACTCACACGGTGGGATGGCCAAGTTTTCCAACTTCGTGATTACCCCGATGTCATTTCTCTGTGGGACGTTTTTTTCTATTGAGAAGATGCCCCTGGTATTGAAGTATTTCATCCAGGTGCTGCCGCTTACGCATACCAGCATAGGTCTAAGGAGCACAGGAGAAGGGATCGCAGCGATGGCCCTGCATTTCGGTGTATTGGCAGGCTATTTCATTGTGCTTTTTATTGTTGGGGCGTGTTATTGTAAAAAAGTAGAATGAAAAAGTCAGAAGAAAACGATTCGATGATAACGAATATCTTGCCTATTGGTTATAAGTCTCGTTTTTCAGCGTTTAAAAATCGTGGTAAAACATCTTACAAATACCTTTATTTCATCTTCAGTCAGTTGCCGGACATAATGTTCGGACAGTATCCGGAATTTCTTGAAGATTATCTTTCGTGGAGCCTCGAGGTTCAAGAAGCCTGTAAAAGAGCAAAAAATTAGTTGCGTTAAAGGCAAACTCATCAAAAGATGGGGACGCAAAGCCGCAGGGGCTAAGGTACTTACTCGTACTATGGTAGCCTGGCTGCCGTAGAGACTTTGTCTAACCTGCCTTTAACGGCAGTTTTTTTTATGCATTGTAAGGAATCAATTTACTATTATTACAATATTAGAAAATATCGACATATTTCGATCAATTTATCAATGCTCACGAAGCTATTATCTTTACTTTTTTTTGTAAGTAAGTTGATGACAGATAAAAAATGGATTTATGTTAAAGGAGCTAAAACAGTATATGTACAGGATTAAATTTAACTTTTATCTTTATAGGATAAATTACGGAATCTAACTGCTGTACAATAAAATACAATATAACCTGGAAAACCGCAGTTTGCAAAAATTAGGCTGCGGTTTTCTTATTGACAAAAACAACGCTTTTTCGACTTTAAATAAATTAAAACAATCTCTTTATGATCTGATGATATTGAAGAATAAAGGGATAGCGAACAAACTGGTTTTTGCTGTTTTCTTTGAATATTTCCCAGTATGCCGTTCTCCGCCTCTGTTTTGGTTGTTCTACCCCCTTGAGGTCTTTGAAAATTGAATATGTGTTTTATCCGGTACGTTCCCCATATGTCCTGTAAAAGGAAAGCCAGATTGCAGGTACGCAAAGATCACCTGTCCGGTAATTCTTGAGGATTGCAATAAGAGGATCAATAATGCTTAATCGGGTTGATGAAGGTAAGGTTGAAGCGATCAATACCCATGCAATAAATAAATGTTGGTAGCATTTATGGCCATGACACATATGGCGGGATAATGATACTTGCGTGCAGTCGAGGTTAAGTCCCAGAGTGCGCCCCGGTCGTTGACGGGGAGGTGAATTTCCTATGAGACGGTTAACCGCCGTCTGCCGGATAAGATCGTGATTGAAAAACCAAAACAGAGGTGCAGTTATAGGGGCACGCTTATTTTTTACGTATTAATCTATCACAAAGGTGTGCCCCTGTAATTGCAAATATATAAATAGGAAGGAATTATAAATGGACGAGAAATTTTATACGGTACCTGAAGTTGCTGAACTTCTAAAGGTAAGCAAAAATTACATATATGAATTGATTAATCGAAAGCAAATTAATTATTTACGTTTGTCGGAAAGAAGAATAAGGATTCCTGCCAGTGCTTTGGAGAATTGCAAACTACAAGATTTGGACACTCTTGGTTATAATCAGATTGTCCAATCCCCAAAGGCGGGGAGGCCAAGAAATGTCTGTAAGAGAGCGCGGTGAGAGTTGTTGGCAGATCCAAATTTATTTAGGGAGAAAGGAGGACGGCGCAGAAGATTATCATTATGAAACATATCATGGAAATGAGACTCAAGCGAACAGATATCATGATAAATTGAAAAAGCAAATAAAAAAACAATTAAAGTCTGCTTCAGGAAAATTGCTGTCTGTTGAAGATCTAATTGACAAGTGGGCCAATATATTAGGAAAAGAAATTGAGGATACAACCAAAGATACTTACAAGCGGCAAGCGAATGCAGTAAAGCCGCTTGTTGAAGGGCAGATGCTCTATGAATTGAATGTAGAAATAATCGAAGAAAGATTAAAGACTCTTGACGGGAAAATTGACGCCGGCATCCTAAAGGTCAGAACAGTGAGGAATTACTATTCGATATTAAAAAGAATTCTTGCTTGGGGAGCTTCGAGGGATTTGGTTCAGCCGGATTTAATGAAAGATATAAAACCCCCGAAGGTCTCCAGGATCAAAAGAGATGTTTATTCTCAAAGCAACTTAAATATTTTCATCGATACTGCTAAAGAATATAAACACTATTTGCCCCTTAGAATCCTAGGAGTAGGCGGCTTACGCGTCGGGGAAGTAATCGGCGGCAAGTGGAAGAATTTAGACCTGACTCATGAGAACGGGAAAATGAAAATCGTAGAAGCCATGAATTCCAGAACGAGAAAAGATAATAAAGAGACAAAGACCTTGAATAGTGAACGAACGATTATCTTCGATGTGGAAACAACAAAAGAATTGGTAATTCATAAAGAATCTATGCAAAAGCTGAATAAAGCGAACGACAACGATTTCATTTTCCTAAGTGAAGACGGCAACCCGTTACGGTATCAAGTTTTATTCAGAGCGAAAGAACGTGTCCTTAAAAAAGCCGGACTGCATCATATCCGGATTCATGACCTGAGACATGGGGTGGGGTCGATCTTGTTAGACAAAGGTTATTCACTAACAACCGTGGCAGAATTTTTAGGACAAACCCCGGCGACGACAGCCGCGGTTTATGGCCATTCCTTACGACTAGGTAACTGTGAAGACGTATTGCGGTGAATTACCAAAATCCAGTCAAAAAACCCAGTCAATTCATGCAAATTGAATAATACCAGCGGTTTAAGGGTTGCGTTCAAAGCTTCGAGTCCTCTCAAACCCACCAAAATTAAAAACAAGAAAACCTTGTAATCCTTGATATTAGCGGATTTACAAGGTTTTTTACTATTATTACGAGTATTTTTAGTAGTTCATTATAGGCGCTAAGCTTGGATGACCGCTTGGGAATAACTAAGATTCGAATCCGGATTCGAATCTGGCAAGTTCCCGCCGGGAGAGGTTGGTTTAGGGTCAGAATTCCTTGTAGATTCACTTCCCATCAAAACAAAAGACTATATGATTTGGTTAAGTACGGTCAAGTAATTAAATTATAATACAAAGAATACACTCAAAATACAAAACATTATATTCCCAACTTTGAAAAATAGCCTCCTTTATAGTTAATTTATAAAACAATTAACTATAAAGAGAGGTTATTTTTTATTTGGGATAATCGTATAAAATAGGTGCATCGTTATAAGGTTCTTAAATTGGGATAAAATATAGTATAAACAATACGTGGAAGGTTTACTTGTAAGGGAATATTAAAGGAGTGACTGGCCATGAAGAAGAAAATTGTCTTGCTTTCTTTAACAGTACTTCTATTTGGGTTAGGCATTACAGCCATCGCCTATTATAATACGCCTATTAAAGATTATCAACAGCCACGGGCAGGAGAGGAAAATGAACAAACTCCACCTGAAGACAGTTTTGCTATCCGCGGAGTTATTGAGGGGTTCTACGGAACCCCCTGGACCATGGCGCAAAGAATCAACATGCTTACCTTTATTGGCCAACACCATTTAAACACGTATGTCTATGCTCCCAAGGATGACCCTTATCAGCGGACCAATTGGTCAGACCTCTACCCAATTGGACAACTACAGCAGATGAAGAGTTTGGTGCAAAGTGCAAAAGCGAATGGAGTTAATTTTGTTTATTCTATTTCTCCTGGTATCCCGTCACCGCTGCCTGGTGAAACATTGACCTCAGCAATGGTTGCCAACTCCATTACCTTTACATCTAAAGCCGATGTACAACTGCTTGAAAGCAAAATTGATCAGTTGCGTTCGATTGGAGTTCACACTTTTATGCTTTCATTTGATGATGTTCAACACTACTTGAAAAGTTCTGACCAACAAGTGTATGGTTCTGATTATCCTAAGGCTCATATCGATTTAGCAAATAAATTGCTTGAGGATGAGACTGTAAAAGATTCAAGTTTCAGGCTTTGGCTTGCTCCCACAGACTACTACGGTCTTAAGGACAGCGCCTATTGGACTACAATACGGTCACAGCTAGATCCCTCTATACAGGTGATCTGGACGGGGTCTTGGGTTTTAAACAAATCCATTACAAGTAGTGAAGCTGACCAAGTACGGCGGCTTTTGGGTAGGAAACCTCTTATCTGGGACAATTATCCGGTCAACGACTATACCTATGCAGTAAAGAAAGCGCCACAACTATTTATGGGACCATTGATCAATCGTTCGGAGGATTTGTCGGCATACACGAGTGGCATGTTAGCAAATCCCATGCTTCAACCTGAAGCGTCAAAAGTCGCACTTTATACTGTTTCCCAATATCTGTACAATCCCAGCACGTACCAGCCGCTTCAAGCCTGGGACGAAGCGCTCCAGAGCATGTCTGGCATAGGCGATGCATTGGCCTTCCGTAAATTTTGTCAATATTCAAGCCAAAGCACACTTGATACGGGTGACAATACCGGGTTTTCCAAATTAGCCGGCGCTTTTTGGCAAGAATACCAATCAGGCCAGCATGGACCTAGTGAATTAGAACTTCGTAAAGAATTACAATTACTGAGTGCTTTGCCCGATAATCTTAAGAAGACGATAACCAACCAACAGCTCTTGGCAGAAATTGGCCCATGGGCAGTAAAACTGGGTGAAGAAGGGCAAGCGGGACTACAGGCTTTAGTATATTTAGATTTATCGAACAATGATCCGCAAAAGCTTACGGCTAAGCAGCAACTTCAAGCAAGCTTGCAACAGTTACGAAACAACAACTTACAAATTGGATCGGAAGTACTATCATTTATTAATAAGGCCGAATCTAATTAGGAATTGCTAAAAATGGATAAGATCCAGTAATAAATCGAAAGTGTGGAACACTACAAGGATCAGCACGGATACTACCCCGAGTGCCATACATCAAACCCAGGCTAATGGTATAAAGTGCTCTGCTTGGTAATTATTGTATGGTATATTATTAACTTAGAAATATATTTATTTATTAAGTATTTAAGTTTCTCTATAATGATGGCCAAGGCCTAAAGGCTAAAATTAACTCCAATATTCATTATTTTTTATCGGAAAATGTAAGGCACTAATATTTTCTTAAGTCATAACCCCCTTTTGGGAATTACATTTTTTCTTTCAGGCACTATATTATTGAAAGAAATCACCTCTTTTCTGTAATTGGTTTTGGATAAATTCCTAAATCAAAAGAAAAGAGGTGATTTTTACTTTAGGTAGATTAATATTATCTGAATCAGTTTATCTGCCTGAAACTGAAATAGCGGTATTAAGGTTGGAATACCCGGTATTATGATCGATCATAACCAGATCAGCCCGATTGTCACCATTCATGTCTGCAGCAAGTGCAGCATCTTCATTCCTGGATCCCCATGGGCCAAAGGGTCTGTCGGCGATGAATTTACTGCCGTCGGAGATATAACTTTGCCAAAAACCGTCAGAGCCGTGTACCAGTAAATCGTCCTTACCGTCACCGTTAATGTCTGCTGCGAATATCTGAGAATCCGGTTTGAAGCAAAATGGACTGTTCCAGGTTCCAGCGGCAAGAGAGAATTTGTTTGCTTTTCGCCCGACCAGCATTTTCGACTGCTTGGTATCATGATCCATTACGAAAAGTTCACTGTTCCCATCACCATTAAAATCTCCTGCTGCAAGTTTTAGGTTCTTGGCTTTAAGCAGGCCAAAGCCTTGCCAGGTGATATCTGTAAAAAAACCGCCTTGATTGATTGCCGAACCAATTCTGCCATGTTCTTTGTCATACAGGAACAGGTCTGTGAGCCCGTCATGATTAAGGTCAGCAGCCAGGGGACGGATGGTCTGTGATTGATTTAAAGCCGGCCACTTTAAATGATAAGGAACAAATTTATTCCCGTCGTTTGCAGCTAAAATTAGATTCCCGGAGGCAGCATTGAACAACAGGAGATCTTCTTTGTCCTTATTTTTAAAATACCCGATTAAAGGAACCGTTCCTTTTTCCAGCGTTAAGTCCTTGAGCCATACACCTGAGTCTTGAAATGAGCGCGTGGCTCTGGGGGCATACCAGGAAGCTGTATATCGGAACATATGCCATTGATTTGCGCGCTTGTTCCATAGCAGCAGAGCTTTCCCCGAGGCATGCGGTACGAACTGACCGGCAAAAACTTCATCTCTCGGGTCAAACTGAATATTTTCCGCCCTTTGGGCAGGGACAAAGCCTACGAGTGAATAGATCGAGACAAAAGTGTATCCTCTGTTTTTTAGCTCCTTTACAAGCTGGTGCAAAAGGGAATTTTCATCATAAATATACTGAACTTCTCCGTTTTCTTGCTGGACTTTTTTTATAAACTGAAACTCATAGGTAGGATGGACGTATAAGGATGCCAGTGTCCCGCTTTTTGCCGGATCATCCAAGACAGCCAGCATAGCGGTAAGCCGTTCCGGGGAATTTAAATGCCCTAAAGGAGCAGGTACAACATCGAGGCCGCAATAATATTCTTGATGCTGATTTACAACGTTATTGCTTTTCCAGGCCTCAGGATAGTAATAATTGTTTTCATAGATCAAACCGATCTGTTCTTCAAAAGCGATCAGCTGCTGGGGCGAAGCGCTGTAATGCGGGGTCTCCCAGTAGGCCGGATAAATCCCTGCTTGATCAAACAGCGCGATCGCTTTTTCAGCCCGCTCTTTGGCATAGGCGTATGTATTGGGTACGTCGGGATTTTTTGCCGAGCTGTAAAATTCATACCCTGACACGCTATTGCTGTTCCCACTCTGGTGGGTATAGCCGTGGACCCCGATGATACCGCCTCTTTCTTCCAGGCTTTTAATGGTAGAGACGAATCTTTGGGCATATTCCGTATGATCGGTAATGGCAACATCATAGTTCCTGCCGGGAACAACCATCCTGGGAATTAAGGAGACTTCAAACGGTATCCCCTCTTGCTTAAGATAATCTGCCAGTACAATCAGTTTATCGAGGTTTTCCTGGCTTGCATATTCTTGCCCGGGACCTACATCCTCTAATCTTAATAAGGCCGACTTTTTTCCTGAAAATTGATCTTCTGACGTATTGTTGACATCGGCAGGTACGTTCGTATGTATAAGAATTGTTAAAAAAAGAACAAGTATCAGCGCCATTGCAAAGATTTTTTCTCTAGACATCAATTTTTGTTTAAACATAAATAATTACCCTCATAATATTTGAATTTTATAGAAAGATAGGATAATCATAATCGATCTGAACATATTGTCAATATGTATTATCAGGTATCCTGGAAATGTATCCTGAAAAATATAGGGTGGAACGTAGTGAGTTTACGCTGTAATGGATAGACAGCGCCAAGCGAAGTGCGATGTGAAGCGTGACCTTTTTGTTCCAAGGATGCAGCGATTTTATTGACATTGTCAAGATTGTCTACTATAGTAACGTTGATAGTTTTATAAAGTTTATAAAGACACAGACCATAGCAGAGGGTGGAGATTTTCATGCATTCGGCTTCCCAGGACAGAGCGCCTATTTATGAGGCCCTTCAAAAATATAAAGCAATGCGGATTGTACCGTTTGATGTGCCCGGGCACAAACAAGGGAGAGGCAACCCGGAGCTCAGGGAGTTTCTCGGGGAAAGGTGCCTTTCTGTTGATGTCAATGCCATGAAACCTTTAGATAATCTTGGACATCCTGTTTCGGTCATCAAAGAGGCAGAGGAACTTGCTGCGGATGCCTTTGATGCCTACCATGCTTTCTTTATGGTCAATGGAACGACCTCAGCAGTCCAGGCGATGATCATGAGCGTATGCAAACAGGGCGATAAGATCATTATGCCGCGTAATGTTCATAAAAGTGCCATTAATGCACTGATTATCAGTGGGGCCATCCCGGTATATGTGAATCCGGGAGTCAATAATGCGCTCGGCATACCTTTAGGAATGTCGATCAGCGAAGTGAAAAAAGCAATGGAGCAGCATCCCGATGCAAAGGCTATTTTTATTAATAATCCTACCTACTACGGGATATGTTCAGACTTAAAGACCATTACCGAACTTGCTCATCAAAAGGGTATGTTTGTACTGGCCGATGAAGCCCATGGCACCCATTTTTACTTCGGTGAAAACCAACCGCTGAATGCCATGGCCGCAGGGGCAGATATGGCGGCGGTCAGTATGCATAAAACTGGAGGAAGCTTAAGCCAAAGCTCTTTTTTGTTAATTGGCAGCCGTTTAAATATTGGACATGTCCGGCAGATTATCAATCTGACCCAGACGACCAGCGCTTCTTACCTGCTTTTGTCTTCTTTGGATATTTCCAGACGCAATCTTGCACTTGACGGGAAAAATATCTTTGCCAAAGTAACTTCCCTGGCCAACTATGGACGCGACGAAATTAACAAAATTGGCGGATATTATGCATTCTCGAAGGAACTGATCAATGGAGATTCAATTTTTGATTTTGATACGACCAAGCTTGTCGTACATACCCGGGATATAGGGCTTGCGGGAGTGGAGGTCTACGATATACTTCGGGACAATTACGATATCCAGATCGAATTCGGCGATATTGGAAATATTCTGGCCATTATCTCTGTTGGCGACAGGGCGCTGGCCTTGGAACGTCTGGTCTCGTCTCTGTCGGAGATCAAAAGGCTTTATATGCGTGATAAGACAGGTATGTTTGATCATGAGTACATTACGCCTGATGTCGGCATGGCTCCGCAGCGCGCGTTTTATTCAGAACAGCATTCCCTGCCTATAAGAAAGAGCGCGGGACAAATCAGCGGGGAGTTTGTGATGGCCTATCCCCCCGGAATTCCAATACTCGCGCCTGGAGAGCGGATCACCGAGGAAATCATTGATTACATTGTCTATGCCAAGAGTAAAGGAAGTTTTCTTACCGGGACGGAAGATATGTTTATTGAAAATATTAGGGTTGTGGGGGAATGAAATATGGAATTATGGTATACGGAACAGCATACCCAAAACGTCCGTTTTACCATCAAAGTCGATGAACAGCTCTATAACGGACAGAGTGAATACCAACGAATTGACGTCTTTAAGTCCAAGGAGTTCGGCACGTTCTTAACGCTGGACGGGCTGATGATGGTTACAGAAAAAGACGAATTTATTTATCATGATATGATTGTGCATGTCCCTATGGCAACGAATCCAGGGATTAAGAACGTCATGGTTATTGGTGCCGGAGATGGCGGCACTGTCAGAGAGCTTACCCGTTATAACGGGATTGAAAACATCGATATGGTGGAAATTGACAAGATGGTGGTCGACGTGTGCCGGGAATATCTGCCTCAGACAGCCAGCAAGCTAGATGATCCCAGGGTGCATCTTTATTTTGAGGACGGACTGAGATTTGTCCGTTCCAAGGAGAACACCTATGACCTTGTGATTGTTGATTCTACCGATCCATTCGGGCCGGGGGAAGGACTCTTTACCAGAGAGTTTTATGGCAACTGCTTTAAAGCGTTAAAAGAAGACGGCATTCTGGTCAATCAGCATGAAAGCCCTTACTATGATGAGTATGCGCAGGCCATGCAAAGGGCCCATAAACGCATTCAGGAATATTTCCCGATTTGTAAGGTATACCAGGCCCATATTCCAACCTATCCTTCAGGCCACTGGTTATTTGGTTTTGCTTCTAAAAAATATGATCCTGTCACGGATATTAAGGAAGAATCCTGGAACAGACTCGGGATCAAAACCAAGTATTATAATACCGATATTCATAAAGGAAGTTTTGCGCTTCCGACGTATGTGAAGGACCTCTTGACAGATACCGTGGAGTAAAAGCAGAGCGATATCAGCACGTGCACACTTTTCAGTAATGACATATTGCATAAATAATCGCCCTGGAGCTCAAGAGACTTCAGGGCGATTTAATTCTGACACTGTGTTTGGGTAATTCTGTGGACTAAAGACTACTAAAATATATTTGAGCCTGTCTGCGTGCCACAATATCCGCGTGCCATGGATGGCACAATCCGAAGAAAAGGCCGCGCTTCGCCATCCAGGCTCCGCTCGTCGCGGAACTGTGGCACGCAGACTGATCATAGAGTTATTCAAGCAGGTCTGTATGCCAGAATGCAGCTCGTTATTTGTGTAGTAACTTTAAGAACTTTTACTAGACAGCGATTCCAAAACAGGGTTAACTTCAAAAAAACTTTCATAAACTCCAGATTAGGTCTTCGTAATGGATGGACAGCGTCAAGCGGAGCATGGATTGCATAGCGCAGCTCTTTGTGCCAGGGAGGGCACAAGAGCCGAAAGCGGCCATCCATTACGGAGACTAGCCCGAGCAAAGCTATCATTGTTCTTAACGGGATATAGAAATCGGTCTGCTAGGCATTTAAATGCTTCTGTAAAGTTTCGATATGGTGATACTCATCACTTAAATTCTTTTGGATTACGGCGAGTGTTTCGGGCTCCCATTTCGCTGAATTGATGATTTTCTGATAGTCGGCCACGGCTTTTTGTTCTGTCCAGATCCCGGCATTCAGCATGGATTTTTCTCCCCGCAGGCGGCTGAAAAGACCAATGAACATTCCAACAAGCCAGAATAACCACCGTAAAGGGCTTGGGCTCCAGCCATATTCATAAAGTTTGATCTGATAATCCTGGACATGGGTCATCTCATTGGCCATGGCCTGAATGATCAGTCTGTTCAGATCGTTTGAAGCGCCAGCAATCTGAAATTTATAAATATTGACGGCCATGATCTCAAAAGTATGCAGTTTTCTCAGACCCTTGCGGATCATTGTGAGCTGGGCAGGGTCAATATTATCTGCGCGGAAGAAAATTTCCTGGGGTTCAACTGCTCCTCGGATCATGTAATTAGCCATTGATTAATCTTCCCCCTTTATTTATCAATGATAGATCAATTATATCGGCTGGAAAAGTAAGGTACAAGAACCATCCTTTGAAAATTTTCTGGTTTTAATTAACGGGCATTTGCGTTATGATGTAATGGAAATAGTATAAAGGTCCTAGGAAAAAGGACCAAAGTCCCGGATAAATAGCCCATTAGTCCTATTAGCCCGAATGGTTTGCAGAATCGAGCCAGATCAGTTATTAAATATTTTGCATTTTTGACACAATCACGACAAATTTTACCTAAAATATTCCAGAAATGATCAAAAAAAAATAAAGGATATTAAATTATTTTCAAGAATTAATATCAAAAATATTTCCACAAAAAATAAAAAATGGGATAAAAAGGAATTATGGACAAGATCAATCGGTATAAGGATAATTGGAGACGAAAACTTTTTTTGTATAATGCCTGTATAATCGGAGCTTTTGTTATTGTCTATTTGTTTATTGGGGATAATGATAAGCTGTTTTTTTGGCTGCTAATCATTATTATTTTGTTTATATTCTCCTTTGCTTTAAATGTGGGGATGCATAAGGAGATTCATAAAAAACGAATGATAGAAAATGCCTTGAAGCAAAGTGAAGCGTTGTACCGTGGGGTAATAAATAATGCAGCCGCAGGAATTGCCTTGCTGAACCAGGATGGGCATTATCACTATGTAAATGCGACCCTGTGCCAGATGACTGGTTTTTCACAGGAAGAGTTAAAAAGGTTAACCCTTTTTGATTCGATTGTGCCAGAGGAGCGGCAAGAGAGTGTTATGCATTGCAGGGAAGTATGGGAGGGCAAAGACGCGTGGAAGAAATGTGAGAAACAATTCCGATGCAAAGACGGACAGTCCTTATGGGCCGAAATCAATTTATCCACAGTTTGTGACAGCGGGGACAATGTCATTCATCTAATCATGATTGTTCTGGATATAACTGTCAGGAAAAAGTTGGAGAAGGAATTGCTGTACCAGGCAACCACAGACTTTCTGACGGGTATTGACAACAGACTTGCTTTTATGCAAAAAGCGCAGGAGGAATTTTCGCGCTCGGAGAGATATAAGCGGAATTTTACGATGCTTTTAATTGACATTGATAAATTTAAAAGCGTGAATGATCAGTATGGCCATCTGGTTGGTGATCGCGTGCTGAAAGAGGTCGTCAAGGCATTTAAGCTTGTTTTGCGTGAGATGGATGTCCTGGCCCGGATCGGGGGAGAGGAATTCGCGGTGATTCCAGTAGAATCCGACCTTATGATGGCCCAAACGGTGGCAGAGAGAATTCAACAGAAAGTCCTGGATGTCGTCGTAGAAATGGAAAATACCGAAAAGATCCAGGTTTCTGTCAGCATCGGAATTGCTGAAAAGAAAGAACTGGACCTCGGTGTTGATGACATATTTAAAAGAGCGGATGATGCACTTTATGAGGCTAAAAACACAGGCCGGAACAGAATTGTCGTAGGAAACGAATTAGTTGAAGATATTGGAGTTTGTAATGGTAATCCATGATATAACGATCCCGCTTTTTCCGGGAATGGTTTCTTATCCCGGGGATCCGCCGTTTCAATCAGAACCTGTGTATTCCCTAGACAAGGATGGATATTGTCTTTCGATGCTTTCGATGGGCTCCCATTGTGGAACCCATCTTGATGCGCCGTCTCATTGCCTGACAGGAGGAGGATCTGTTGATAGGATTCCTCTGGAGTTGCTTATCGGAGCGGCCAGGGTAATCGAAGTGGCGGCTGCGGGGAGTATCCTGCCTGACCATCTGATCCCCAAAGGAATCCGGGAAGGGGACAGGGTTTTATTGAAAACCCGGAACTCAGGCTTTTTAAAGGACCCTATGTTTCAACCGGAGTATACTTATCTTTCTTCCGAAGCCGCTGAATACCTTGCAGCAAAAAAGGTACAATTGGTTGGGATCGATTACTTGTCCATTGATGATTCTACGAGCAGCGCTTATTCAAGTCATACCATTCTGCTTTCCGGAAACAGTGCTGTATTAGAAGGACTAGACTTATCGGAAGTTAATGAGGGAGATTACTTTCTTGTTGCACTGCCTTTAAAAATAAAAGACTGCGACGGCAGTCCCGTAAGAGCAGTTTTGATCGAAGGCATCAATCTATAATTTATAACTTAGAACCTATACCCTATAACCAATCAATCAGGGAGAAAGATGTTCGAGTCCCTGGGTCAATATCCGATAAACATGGTCGTCACTCAAAGCATAAACACTTGTCTTGCCAGCCCGGCGCACCTTGACTAATTTGTATTGCCGGAGAATCCTTAGTTGGTGGGAGACGGCAGATTGGCTCATACCTAAAATTTCCGCCAGTTCATTCACATACAGCTCATTATCCAGTAGTGCAAAAAGGATACGTATTCTGGAGAAATCCGCAAATACCTTATAAAAGTCTGCCAGTTCCAGGGATAGTTCTATACCTGGAATATGTTTTTGGGGCTGTTCCGGGGCAGGAGCGTGAAATACCGACATTTTAACGGCCTCCCAAAGAAAAATATAATCAGGACTGTACATATGCACATATATGCATATGTACGTATTTATAATACTAAGTATTGTTGGGGGCTGTCAATACGAACCCCAAAAGTCATTTAAATTTTCCAGGTTTGAATAAACTGCTGAAGCTATCCCTGAACTGCGTAAACAACAGCCCTCCGAGGAAGATCAACCCGGCAAATCCGATCAAAGGATATATGGCAGAGACTGCCGCGGAAAAACCGTACTGGGCAGCGATAATTGCACCGATGGAAGCAAGGGTAGCACCAAGAATCCTTTGCTTGTTATCATAAGCAATCCTGGCTGTAAAGCCGTAGAGAATACTTACGGCAGTTGTATAAATTTCCAAAAGCAAAATTAGCCCGTAAGCATAGCCTACCAGTGGATTCAGTCTGGTAGCGAGAAATACCATGGGAACCTGAAAAGGAAGAATTTCCGGAGACCCGCAGATGATTGCCAGATTAATTGCCAGAATCCCGGCGCCCAACCCAAGACCACCCAGCAGGCCGCCCCAAACAAGACTCTTTTCACTCCGGCCTTCCACACCTAAAGGGGACAGGATAGCTACAGAAAGTACAATATTATAAGAAACATAGAGAATGGCGGCAGTAGACCAATGGGATGCTGTCGGAGATTCTAACGATCCGAGCAGTGCAATTTTGGATGGCGTGATTGGATCGAGGACAATCGAGATTATAGCAACACTGAAGACGGCAAGGAGCAAAAAAGGTACAACCAAACCAATTGCGCGTATGACGTTTCTGACCCCGGAAATGACGGTGAGAAACGAAAGCAGAATAACGGTAATACTGCCTAGAAGTGGGGAAAAGCCAAGCTGCTCTTCAACGACAGCGCCGGATCCTGCAGCCATGACGATCAGGACACCCAAGAAGCTCAAGGTAATAAACCAATCCATCAAAATGCAAAGAGGTTTCCCAAATGTGAATCTGACCAGTTCCAGGTGCGAATCGGCATTTTGTTCTCTGGATATCCGCATGATGAGAATCCCAAAATAACAAAATAAGACAGTACACACGGCGATACCGGCAAAACTTTTTATTCCAAATACAGTAAAGAATTGGAGAACCTCCTGTCCGGTCGCAAACCCTGCTCCGACAATTGTTCCGATGAAGGCGGCAGCAATTGAAACTGTGGAAAACTGTTTTGTATTTTTCATACTTCACCTGCTTTCCCTCTGAACATAGGGTTCCAGGAACAATATCCTTAAAGATTATTATGTTAAATATCTCTGGAAATGAACTTCAACGCATGCAGAATAGGTAATAATGGTGTAGAATAATATAGGCACAAGGGAATTAGTTTGAATGCTTATGGGGGGTAAAAATGTCACCGGAAAAGAAAAAAATATATGCTGTCATCATCATTGCTGTTTTTTGCCTGATTATTGTCACGGGGGTAGGAAATTTCCGAGCCAAACAGCTCGCAGTAGATTTGGCAGGCCAACGGGTCAGCAACACGCTTACTCTGGCCGTGGCTGATTTTGATAACGAAAAACTGCAGGAGCTTATTCAAACGCAGAATCAGCAGAATGCTTATTACGGAGAACTTCGGGCGAAGCTGATGCAGTTAAAGACAGAGCACCAGCTCGAAAATATTTACATGTTGTACAAGGATGAGCAGAATAAGGTATGGTTTTTCGTCGTTGATGCGAGGGCGGAGGATGACCCGGCACATTTGGCTTTGGGACAATTGGAGAACAACGCCTCGTCGGCAGTAGAGAACACGCTGAAGGGCAAAGTTGTCCAGGGAGAGTATCACACGACTTCACTGGGGACATTCGTATCGAGTTACCAGGAAGTGAAGGATGCCGGCGGAAAGACGTATGCTGTTCTGGCAGGGGATATCGATGTTAAGAATGTGACAGAATTCCTGTACTTAACCAGATATGTACAATTCGGGATCATGGCGGTTAGTTTGCTGCTGATTGGCCTTATTGTTTATTTAAGCGGCAGAAAAAATATTAATTAGACAAGAAACAATGTAATCCTAACCAATATAAGAATATATAAGAATAGATAAGAATAAGAAAATTCCTTACCGGAAATATTAGGAAGGATGATGCATATATTTCCAGGGGGGGATTTTTCTTTTGAATGATTATTATTTAGAAGTTGGGACTTCTGATTATAAAGAAGAGCTTTCTCAAGCAGTATACGATTTGTACCATAAAGACGGGCTGCCGATTGAAATATCTGAAGTCTGCCATGAGCCAAACTATCTGGTCAGCTTCATTTATGCCAATTTGAAGGGGAAAAATGTCCGGAATGAGCTTACCGTCAAAATCGTTCAGTACTATATTGCCCATGCACTGGGTAGCGTTGTTCTTCAGGGATGGGAAGAACGTTATATCAGAAAAAAATTAAAAGATGACTTCAACATGTTCGGGAGCGAAATCGACGAGGCTTATCCAAAGGTTGCCGGATATCTGAATGACCAGGCAGAGACTGGTTTTCTTCGGCTTAGAAACAGAATCCTGGTAAAGTCCATTCTGGAATTTTTGAATGACCATCAAAAAATTGATCTGGAAGGATTTATGAATTTCAGATCGGGCCAATATAAGAGAGAATTAAAGAAACAGATTGCACGTGCTGTAAATGTTTATGCCCTTCAGCAGGAGCATGAAAGCTTTGTACGACTCCTGAAAAGATTTTTTGAATCCCAGCGGGATAACAAAAATACGATGCATATGGTCATTAATCACAAAGATGAAGTGGCATTTTACGATGACAACCATTCTGTTCTGATAAATTCCAGTGCTGAAAGCGAAGATCACCCCATCAGTGTTTTGCTGAAACGCTCTCCGAATCGCCTGATTGTTCATGTTGCAGCAGAAAAACAGTCCGGAATTGCCCGGATCGTTCAGGAAGTTTTTGGTGATAAGATGACCTATTGCCGGGGATGCAGCCTGTGTAAAGACAACTGATTGACAACATACTTTAAGTGGTATAATCTAAGACTATATAAAAGGAATAATGAAGGCACGATGAAGAGGACAGTATCCTAATCGTTCGCATTTAGAGAGAAATGCCCTGGGCTGTGAGCATTTTTGCGATATTTGGGAAAAGACCGCCTCCGAGTTCCTCGCCGAACATGATATGCGTAGGCTGGACGTTTATCCGCGTTAAGGATGCCAAGGAAAATTAGCTGCCGGTATAGCAGGCGGTCGTATTTTTGAATTTGGGTGGAACCACGGGTTTCTATCGCTCTCGTCCCATAAGAAGGACGGGAGCTTTTTAGTATTAATACCAAAGAAGTTTGAATGGATAAATCATGAATAAAAACAAGGAGTGATAGGATCATGTTAAATGTAACCTTAAAGGATGGTTCGGTTCGTCAAGTGGAGCAGGGTTCAACTGTTCTGGAATTGGCTGCTTCTATTTCTCAGGGTCTGGCCAGGGTCGCGGTTGCAGGCAAGGTGGACGGGGAGGTCAAAGACCTCTCGTTTCCGATAGAAGATGACGCAAACGTAGAAGTACTTACGCTTGACAGTGAAGAGGGACTGGAAGTAATGCGCCATTCAGCTTCTCACCTTTTAGCTCAGGCTGTGAAGAATCTTTTCCCGGGAACCATTCTGGGTATCGGTCCCGCGATTGCGAATGGTTTTTACTATGACTTTGACTCTGAATACACTTTTACCCCCGAGGATTTAGGCAAGATTGAAGAGGAGATGCGCAAACTGGCGAAGAATGATTATAAGTTTGAACGCCGTGAGGTTGCGCGCGAAGAAGCGATTGACTATTTCCAAAATAAAGGGGAAAAATATAAAGTCCAATTGATCAACGATCTCCCCGAAGATGCTAGAATATCCATGTACACGCAGGGGAATTTTACAGACCTCTGTGCCGGACCGCATGTTCCTGGAACAAAGGTATTGAAGGCCTTCAAATTGCAGAGCCTGGCTGGTGCATACTGGCGCGGCAGTGAGAAAAACAAAATGCTTCAGAGAATCTACGGTTTAGCTTTTGCCAAGACCTCTGATCTTGATGATTATTTATTTAAGCTTGAAGAAGCCAAAAGGCGTGACCACCGGAAGCTTGGGATGGAGCTTGACCTTTTCAGTCTGCACGATGAAGGTCCCGGCTTCCCGTTCTTTCATCCGAAGGGTATGGTTTTAAGGAATACGCTGGAAGATTTCTGGCGCAGAGAGCACCAGAAAAGAGGCTATGTCGAGATCAGAACGCCTATCATTTTGAATACAGCTCTCTGGCAGCAGTCCGGGCACTGGGATCATTATAAGGAAAACATGTATTTTACGAAAATAGACAATGAGGACTATGCCGTTAAACCGATGAACTGTCCGGGTGGTATGATTATGTACAAGACAAAACTGCGCAGCTACCGGGATCTGCCGATCCGCTGCGGAGAACTAGGTCTGGTGCACAGGCATGAACTATCGGGTGCCCTTCATGGTTTGTTGAGAGTAAGAAACTTTACACAGGATGATGCCCATATTTTTATGCTGCCTTCCCAGATCAAAGATGAGATCATCGGCGTTATTAATTTAGTTGATTACTTTTATAAAATATTTGGTTTTGCGTACCATGTTGAGCTTTCCACCCGTCCGGAGGATTCCATGGGTTCGGATCAGGATTGGGAAATGGCGACAAATGCGCTGAAGGAAGCGCTGGAAGCTAAAGGGATGGATTACAAAATTAATCCTGGTGATGGAGCCTTCTACGGACCGAAAATTGATTTTCACCTGAAGGATTGTCTCGACAGAACCTGGCAGTGCGGAACCATCCAGCTGGATTTCCAGATGCCTGAGCGATTTGACCTGACCTACATTGGGGAAGACGGGGATAAACACCGTCCTGTCATGATTCACAGGGTCGTTTACGGCAGCATTGAGCGTTTCATTGCACTTCTGACCGAGCAGTACGCCGGTGCTTTCCCGGTTTGGCTTTCGCCTGAGCAGGTGCGCATTCTGCCGATCAGTGACAAGCACAGCGCCTATGCTGAGAAAGTTAAGGGACTGCTTATGGACCGGGATATCCGCGCCGCGCTTGATGAACGCCGGGAGAAAATCAACTATAAGATTAGGGAAGTACAGACCGATAAAATACCTTTTGCTTTGGTCGTCGGAGATAAGGAAGCCGAAGAGGGTACGGTATCCGTCCGCCGTTATGGAGAGCAGAAGACCAGCGTCATGGAATTGGAAGACCTTATTTCCTTGATTCTGGACGAAATAAGCACCAAAAAAATTCCTGCAGGCAATCAGGCCTAAATCGGATTGACCAGCGGAAAACAATACAAATTCCGGAGAGTGGTGGGTAACTTGACTGAGAAAAAGAATTGGAATGAGTTGAAGTCAGGAGAATCTTTGGTCGCATTTTTCCTGATTCGCAGGGTTGAAACGAAGACTACGGCTGGCGGAAACCGGTATCTTGATATCGTCTTAGGTGACGCCGGCGGGGAAATAACCGCAAGGATGTGGGACTGCAAGCAGGAAGATGAAACACTATATCAAAGCAATATGCTTGTAAAGATCAAAGGCAGTATTGCGGAATGGCAGGGCAAGAGACAAGTTAAGATCGATAAAATCCGTGCAGTTGTTGAGGACGATCAAGTTGACATTAATGCGTTTATACCTGTTGCACCGTATAGTCCGGAAGCAATGTACGCTGAGCTTCTGCAATACCTCTCCGGGATGGAGAATGTCAAACTAAGAGAAACAGTCCAGCTTCTCCTGACAGAAGCCGGAGAGAAACTGCTGATTCATCCGGCTGCTGTGCAGAATCATCATGCCTTAAGGTCGGGACTGCTGTATCATACGCTGACAATGCTTAAAGCTGGAGAAAAACTAGCGGATGTCTATACTTTCCTGGATAAAGATCTTCTTTATGCCGGGATCATGCTGCACGATGTTGCCAAGCTTGATGAAATTGATGCCAATGCCCTTGGGATCGCTACGGAATATACAGTTGAGGGGCAGCTGCTAGGCCATATTGTTCAAGGAATCAAGAAAATTGAAAAGGCTGCAGGCAAGGCGGGTCTCGATGAGGAGACCAGTCTCCTTCTTCAGCATATGCTGCTTTCGCACCATTATGAGCCGGAATATGGCAGTCCCAAGAGACCGATGTTTCCAGAGGCAGAAATCCTTCATTATCTGGATATCATTGATGCCAGGATGTTTGATATGCAAAAAGCCCTGAATGAAACCGAGCCTGGGAATTTTTCCGATAAACTTTGGACACTGAACAACAGAAGGCTATACAAGAGGTGAAAAAATGTTAAAAAGAAATGCAGTGAAAATATGGGGAAAAATGCTTTGTTTGCTTGTTATAGCCTTACTGTTACTGACTGGCTGCGGGATTCTGGGCGGAGGCGGTCAGGACGCACCTTCGGATGACTCGGGAAACTACGCGATCAAGGTCGGCCTGATAACCGGCCAGGACGGAATAGAGGATATTTATTCTGAAAAGGCCTGGGAAGGACTGCAAAAGGCACAACAGGAACTAAACGCCGGGATCGGCTATGCTAAGGTCAAAAATGATAAAGACTATCCGTCAGGACTTGCCGAGCTTAAATCCCAGAACTGTCAGGTCATATTCACCATAGGTCCTGCTGCCGTTCCGGCAGCTCTGGAAGCGGCAGAAAAAAACCCTAAAATTACCTATGTCTGTCTGGACAGCACCATCGAGGGAACCATTCCTGACAATGTTCTGGCCGTGTCGTATAGAGTAGAGGAAGCGGCTTTTCTGGCAGGGTATCTGGCGGCAAAAAGGACGGAAACAAATGTCGTTGGTTTTATCTCAGGGGACAATAAAGAAGCAGCACAGCCTTACTTTTATGGTTTCAAGAGCGGAGTACGGTTCGTCAATCCCAACTGTGAGCTTTTAAAAGGAAATGCCGCCACTTTCACCAATAAGACCAGGGTCGAAGAGATGGCGGAAGCGATGGTCAATTCTGATGCCGATGTTATTTTTCATAACGCAGGTCTGGCAGGAAAAGCAATGATTGAAGTCATGGAGGAAAAAGGCAAGTATGCCATAGGTGCTGACATTGATCAAAATAGTCTGGCACCTGAGACTGTCCTTACTTCAGTCATCAAAGAAAACGGCGAGGTCGCTTACAGCATCATCAAACAAATTGAAGAGAAAACCTTGGCGTCCGGTAAAAATGTATCGTATGGCTTAGCGGAGAATGCCGTCGGTTTGGCAGAGACAACTGAATCTATGGTTTCGGAAGAAACCTATACCAAAATAAATGAATATAAACAAAAAATGATTGACGGAAAGATCACGGTTCCAGCCAATGAAAATGAAACATTTAAAATCACATATTAGATGATTGACATTGAACGCTATACTATGTATAATACTTATGCCAAGTAGAAGCCATCCGCTTCTCACCTCATGACATAATGCCGATGAGGTCCTAGTGAGTTTTCCAGTATGGTTATGCTCATTTTGTATGATGAAGACGGGTGGAATACCGTCTTTATTTTTTTATACTCTTTGGCTCGTTGTAAGCAAAAAATTGGAGGTGATTCGCTATTAACAAAGATTTACGGATTAATGAAGAAATCCGGGCTCGGGAAGTTCGATTAGTAGGCGAAGAAGGAGAACAACTCGGGATCATTCCTATTAAAGAAGCCTTGAGCGTCGCTGCTGAAAAAGCGCTTGATCTAGTGGAGATTGCTCCTGCTGCCAAACCACCGGTTTGTAAGGTGATGGATTATGGGAAATATAAATATGAACAGGCGAAGCGTGATAAAGAAGCCCGTAAGAAGCAGAAGGTTGTTGAAATTAAAGAAGTCAAGCTCCGCCCGAATATTGAAGACCATGATTTTATGACCAAAGCTCGCAATGCCCAGCGCTTTTTAGGCGATGGCGATAAAGTTAAAGTTACCATCATGTTTCGAGGACGGGAGATAACACACCCAGACCATGGTAAAGTATTGTGTTTACGAATGGCTGAATTTCTTAGTGAAGAAGCTCTTGTCGAGCGTGAACCCAAAGTCGAAGGCCGTAATATGGTTATGATTTTAGCTCCTACCGCACACAAACACGATTAATATGAAAAGGGGGTTGTCATAAATGCCTAAAATGAAAACACACCGCGGAGCTGCCAAACGTTTTAAGAAAACTGCTACCGGTAAAATTGTTTGTTATCATGCCTATAAAAGCCATATCTTGGAGAAGAAATCACCAAAGCGTAAACGGAATCTTCGCAAAGCTACAACGATGCATAGTACTGATGCGAAGCGTATTGCTCGTTTGATCGCTTATGTAAAATAAGAATATCACTTAAAGGAGGTCTTTAAAAATGGCCCGTGTAAAAAGAGGCGTCAGAGCACATGAACGCCATAAAAAAATATTAAAATTAGCCAGAGGATATAGAGGACGTAAGAGCAAACTTTTCAGAATGGCCAAACAGCAAGTCGTTAAATCGATGGCGTATGCTTATGTTCACCGCAAACAGAGAAGACGCGATTTTCGTAAGCTGTGGATCACCAGGATTAATGCAGCTGCCCGAATGAATAACATTACGTATAACCGGCTGATGTACGGTCTGAAGCTGGCCAATGTCAATATCAACCGCAAAATGCTGGCCGATTTGGCAGTTAATGATGCTGCAGCTTTTACGAAGCTTGTAGAAGTTGCCCAAAGCAAACTCGACAACACCAATGCAAAAGCTCAGGCGAATGCTTAAGTCAAGAATACCTATGAATCTTTGGAGTTCGGTCTTTTCAGGACCGGACTCTTGCTCTATCTATTCCAGGTAATCCGGGAGGATCATCATGATCGTTTCTTTGCAAAATGAACAGGTCAAGCATGTAGTATCCCTGCATGATAAAAAAGGCCGTAAAGAATATAGGGAATTCCTTGTAGAAGGCAAACGTTTTGTACAGGAAGCTATTCTTAGGCAAGCGCAGCTTAAGAAGATTTATTATACGGCTCAGGACGCGGCGATGGAAAAATCGGATTTGCAGCAATCCTTAAGTATTGGCGGACTGGTAACGGAGATACGAGCGCTGGGAATAGAAGCTGAAGAGGTGTCTGAAGCGGTAATGCGCAAAATGAGCGCTACGGAAGAGCCACAGGGCATTCTCGGGATTATCCGCAAAACCGAATTTGACTGGCAGGATATCTTGATTGAGAAGGATACCATTCTTCTCGTCGTTGACGGAATCCAGGACCCGGGTAATTTGGGTACGATTTTAAGAACCGCCTTGGCTGCAGATGTCAAGCAAATCATTCTGACAAAAAAAACGGTGGATCTTTATAATCCCAAAGTTCTGCGCAGCAGTATGGGCTCCGTTTTTTCCGAGGTGATTCTGGCGGATAAAACGCCTGAAGAAATAGCAATTTTTTGCAGACAAAAAGAATGTTCCATGGTCGTATCCACCATGGGTGGAACTTCCATATTTAAGACGAACATTCGTGAAGACTATCCTTTGGCATTAATTGTGGGAAATGAAGCAACAGGGCCGTCAGCTTTTTTTATGGAAAAGGCCGCTAAGCACTATTCCATTCCAATGTTTAACAATGTTGAATCGTTGAATGCGTCAATGGCTGCCGGAATATTCCTTTATGAAATGCGAAGACAGGGACAATTCTTGTAAACCATGATTGAAAATGATATAATTCTGATCAGGCAAAGAAAACAATTACTTTGCTTTCCGGACCTAAGCCGAGGAAAGGTGGGCTCAAAATGTCAGCGCCTGATTATTTTTGGAAAGCCTTCGAGGCAACCGGTTCTCCCCAATTATATCTTTGGTACAAGAACAACGACAAATTGACAAGTGACAATGAACGGAACAAAAGGCAGGCAGGCCTCTAAAGGGAGGACCGACTCAGACTGAAAGTCGGCCAGGCAGGCAGCTACCTCAACATGGGAGTCTTGAGGTTGAAGTTCATTCCGGGAGTTATATCGGTTGGCAGCCGTTACCAGCTTATTAAGTGTGAACTGTGATTTGACGCATGGTCAAAAAAGGGTGGTACCACGGGAATACGAACTCTCGTCCCTAGTCGGACGAGGGTTTATTGTTTTTTTATATAATTAATTGCTGAAAGGGTGACCGCGATGCGAGAAGAAATTCAAAAAATTAAAGAAGATACACTGGAGCAACTGACCAAGCTGACTTCGTCGGAAGAGCTTCAGGAGCTAAAAGTTCGCGTGATGGGCAAAAAGGGATCACTCACATCCTTGCTGAAGCAGATGGGTCAGCTCAGCGCGGAAGAGCGTCCCAAAATGGGGCAGATCGTTAACGAACTGCGCACGCAGCTCGAAGATGCCTGGGACAAAAAATGGAGGGAATTTGAAAAGAATGCTTTGGAAAGCAGACTAAGGGAAGAACGAATCGATATCAGTCTGCCGGGGTATTCTTTGCCTCAAGGACACCAGCATCCTTTAAGCAAAGTGATTGAGGAAATTGAAGAT
The DNA here is from genome assembly GCF_001707455.1 of Dehalobacter sp. TeCB1. Lineage (NCBI taxonomy): Bacteria > Bacillati > Bacillota > Clostridia > Eubacteriales > Desulfitobacteriaceae > Dehalobacter > Dehalobacter sp. TeCB1. Next base: position 44,208 of record NZ_MCHF01000030.1, read on the forward strand.
ATTTTTATGGGCATGGGTTTTACCATTGCTGAGGGACCAGAAATAGAAACGGATTACTATAACTTTGAAGCGCTGAACCTCCCGAAAGACCATCCGGCCAGGGATATGCAGGATACGTTTTTTATCACCGAGGATATTCTGCTTCGGACGCAGACCTCGCCGGTCCAGATCAGAACCATGGAGAAACAAAGACCCCAGCTTCCGGTCAAGATTATTGCGCCTGGTAAAGTCTTTCGCAACGATGATGATGCAACCCACTCACCGATGTTCCATCAGGTAGAGGGGCTGCTGGTCGATAAGGGAGTCAGAATGTCCGATCTCAAAGGACTGCTTCTGTATTTCTCCAGACAAATGTTTGGCGAATCTCGCGAAATCCGCTTGAGGCCGAGTTTCTTCCCATTTACTGAGCCCAGTGCTGAAGTTGATGTATCCTGCATGCTTTGTGGTGGTGCAGGCTGCAGGCTGTGCAAAGGGACCGGCTGGATTGAAATCTTGGGGGCCGGAATGGTTCATCCGCATGTGCTGGAGATGGGAGGATATAATCCTAAGGAAGTAACAGGCTTTGCTTTCGGTATGGGCGTAGAACGGATTGCAATGCTGAAATACGGCATTGAAGATATGCGACTGCTTTTTGATAATGATATCCGCTTCCTGGAGCAGTTCTAGGACATTGATCTTTAAATAATTTGACAAATATAATCATTGGGGTCTGGTCTGCGCGCCACATTCCGCTCTCGGCAGATAGCGCCCTCCATGGCGCTAACAGCCGCGCTCCGCATCCATGCTCCGCTTACGCTGGAACTGTGGCACGCAGACCCAGCTATGAAGGTTTAAATGTCTAGTTATTTAGAGAACGATATTCTAGAAATCGTTTGAGTGATTACAGATAGATTGTTTTTATTGATCATAAAATGTTGAAGTACTGGAGGATGCTCTGATGAGAGTAAGCATGGAATGGCTGAAACAATACCTCGAACTCCCTCTCAGTCCTGAGGAATTGGCAGAAGTCCTGACCGGGGGCGGGATTGAAGTTGAAGGGGTAGAATGCTTGAATAAAGGCTTCACAGAAGTCTATATCGGTGAAATTCTGGATATCCAGCCCCATCCCGATGCCCAAAAACTGCAGGTATGCCGTTTGAATACCGGCAGGGAAGAACTGACCATTGTAACGGGTGCATCAAATGTCCTTATCGGGGATAAAGTACCGGTAGCCGTTCCGGGAGCGGTGCTTCCAGGGGGTAAAGAAATTCAACCGGTCGATATGAGAGGCGTAAAATCGTATGGGATGCTTTGTTCCGACAAGGAACTTGAGATCGAAGCGGTCGGTCAGGAACGCAGTAAAGGCGGGATCCTGATCCTGTCTCCTGACGCGCCTGTCGGTCAGAGCCTGGAAACATATCTTGGTTTGCAGGACAGCGTCCTGGAACTGGAACTTTACCCTAACCGGCCGGATTGTCTGGCGATGGTCAATGTTGCGAGAGAAGCCGGGACTTTGCTCGGGAAAAAGCCTGTTCTGCCGGAATGGGGCCGGGAGGAAATGCCTTCCTGGCCGGAAGATGTCAGGCAGAAGGTTGAAATTGAAGATCCGGAACTTTCCTGGCGTTATTCGGCCCTGCTGGTGGATGATGTCGTCATTCAACCCTCGCCGGTTTGGATGCAGAACCGACTCCGGGCTGCCGGAGTCCGTCCGATCAATAATATTGTCGATATTACCAACTACTGCATGCTGGAAATGGGACAGCCGCTTCATGCGTTCGACCGGGATAAACTTCAGGGTACGGTCAGAGTCCGCAAAGCCAAACAAGGTGAAACCATGGTCAGCCTGGACGGCATCGAAAGAAAATTGGAACCCGATATGCTGGTTATTGCCGACGATAACGGGCCGCAGGCCATTGCCGGTGTCATGGGCGGCCTGGAAAGCGAAGTGACCGGCAAGACCTGCAGGATCCTGTTTGAATCAGCACATTTCCTCGGTTCGAGTGTCCGGCGTACCAGCAGAAAGCTGGGACTCCGTTCGGAGTCTTCCAGCCGTTTTGAAAAAGGCGTCAATCCTTACTGGACAGTCCCAACCCTGGGCAGAGTGGCAGAATTGCTGCTGGAACTCGAGGCGGGTGTACCGATGTCCTTTACGGAAAAAGTCTGTGCGCTTCCGCCCAAGGTTCGGATCGAAATAGCGGTTCCCACGGTCAATCAGGTCCTGGGTGTGGAATATACGTATCAGGAAATTGAAAAGGTGTTTGAAGCTCTTGATTTTGAATATCTGAAATTGTCTGATTGCCGGTACAGTGTTGAAATTCCTTCTTACAGGCAGGACCTTAAAATTGAAGTTGACTTGATTGAAGAGATTGCCCGCATCATAGGCTATGATAAGATTCCTACCACTCTGCCGCAGGGCAGCCAAACGCAAGGGTGCAGGACACCTGAACAGGTTTTCCGGCGCAAACTGCGTAAAATCCTGATCAAAGCCGGGATGAACGAGGTTATTTCCTACTCTTTCAGCAATAAAGAATTGGATGATCAATGGGGGTCAGAAGGCCGGAATATCCCGCTCTTAAATCCATTAAGGGAAGAATTAGGAACGATGAGGACGTCACTTCTGCCCGGACTATTGGAGATTGCGTCCAGAAATACCGCCAGACGCAACACGGATCTGCTGCTGTTTGAAATCGGCAATGTCTATTTGCCAAAAGAGCTGCCGTTAAAGGAGCAGCCCGATGAGGTTTCCCGGATTGCTGGCTTGGCGCAGGGGGAAAGCAAACGCCACTGGCTGAATTCGCAGGTGAAATTTGATTTCTTTTATGTCAAAGGGATCCTGACACAAATTGCGGAAGAATGCGGAATGGAATTTGAATATCGGAGAATTGAGGAAGGCAAGTACTGCAGCCTGCTTCATCCCGGAAGGTCCGCAAGCATTTACAGCAAAGGGGAGTACCTTGGTATTCTCGGGGAAATCTATCCACAGCTCGACCAGAAATGGGACCTGCAGTGTCCGGTGCTGTTTGAGCTCGATTTTGGAGCGCTTTCCAGGAATGCCAATCTCGCGGTTATTGCCAAATCGTATCCGCGTTATCCGGCAATTCAGCGTGACCTGGCCGTTGTGGTTCCTGAAGAGGTATCCGCAGAAGATATTAAGAAAAAGGTCATGGCACTCGGCGGGGAATTCCTGAAAGAAGTAGAGCTGTTCGACGTGTATCAAGGACAGCCCGTTCCGGCAGGACACAAAAGCCTTGCCTTTACGATGCGTTACCAGTCTGCAGAACGAACCTTGAAAGATGAAGAAGTGAACACTTTTAATTCCGACATCCTTTCGGGAATACAGCAGGAATTTGGGGCAAAATGGCGAAAATAAACAATAATGATGATGTAACAAGGTACTAGACAGGAGAGCGGGTGAAGACAGTGAATCCGGAAGAACAAAAAGTATCGGTTCTGATATTCGGAGAACTTCATGTTATTCGCGGCAAGGGATCTGAGGAATATATCAAGAAACTCGCCCATGATGTCGATAAAAGAATGGAAGAAATTGCGTTGAAATTCCCGAGGATACCAGCACATCAGGTAGCTATCCTGGCAGCACTCAATTTTGCAGATGAATTGGCAAAAATAAAAGAAGAACAGATGACGCTTCTTAACATGTTAGGAGAAAGCGGCGGCGAATAATTTTTTTTACATCTGACGGTGATTAAGAAATGGTCGATCCCGCTTATTATTCGGCCATTTCTTTATTATTTTTCGCAGGCGCCTAATATTTGAGAAGGACTGCGCTATTTTTGCTTTTGTTTATCAGGAAATGATAGAATAAAATGAAACAAACGGAGGTGTTACAATGAAAGGAATTGTCACTGTAATAGGAAAAGATAAAGTCGGGATCATCTATGGCGTTACCAAGATTCTGATGGAGAATAATGTAAACGTGGAGGATATCAGCCAGACGATTTTGCAGGATTATTTCACCATGATGATGCTGGTCAATCTTTCCAATATAAAATGCGATTTCAGTGTCCTGAAGGAAGAGCTCGATGCCTTCGGTAAAGAGATCGGATTGTCGGTGAAGATTCAAAGAGAAGAGATCTTTGACTACATGCACAATATTTAACTTACAGTTAACAAGGGTTGACAAGTTGCCAGCCAGAAACAGGGGAAGTCTTTTGGAGGTAAATAATGAGTCTCTATAAAAATATTTTTGAAACCACCCGCATGATCGAGAAAGAAAAACTGGATATCAGGACCATCACGATGGGCATTTCTTTGCTTGATTGCATTGACGCTTCAGGAGAAAAGGCCCGCCGGAGAATTTATGACAAAATTACCAGGTTGGCACAAAATCTTGTCAAAGTCGGCAATGAAATCGAAACTGAATATGGCATTCCCATTATCAATAAACGAATATCCGTTACGCCGATGGCTATCATCGCCTCCGGGAGTGAAGACGAAAGCTATGTCGAGTTTGCGAGAACGCTGGACAAAGCAGCCCGGGAGGTCGGCGTTAACTTTATCGGAGGCTTCTCCGCTCTGGTGCAGAAAGGCTTTACAAAAGGTGACAGAATCTTAATCGAATCCATCCCTGAGGCTCTGAATGAAACAGAACGGGTATGTTCGTCTGTGAATGTGGCCAATTCCAAAGCCGGCATCAACATGGATGCAGTCAAGATGATGGGAAGAGTCATTAAAGATACAGCTTATTTGACCAGGGACAGGGATTCTCTGGGTTGTGCGAAGCTGGTGGTGTTTGCGAATGCCGTCGATGACAATCCGTTTATGGCAGGCGCCTTCCACGGGGTTGGTGAACCTGAAGTTGTGATCAATGTCGGGGTAAGCGGTCCCGGCGTCGTTAAATGTGCCATGGAGAAGGTTAAGGGAGAACCCTTGCATGTCGTAGCCGAGAATATTAAGAAGACTGCCTTTAAAATTACCCGGGCCGGCCAGCTGGTTGGCAACGAAGTATCCAGAAGACTGGATGTACCGTTCGGCATTTTGGATTTGTCCCTGGCCCCAACACCGGAAATCGGAGACAGTGTGGCCAGGATTCTTGAAGAAATGGGCTTGGAAGCCTGTGGAACCCATGGCACGACTGCAGCGCTGGCCATGTTGAATGACGCTGTTAAAAAAGGCGGCATCATGGCCTCCTCCTCCGTAGGAGGACTAAGCGGAGCGTTTATTCCGGTCAGCGAAGATGAAGGGATGATCAATGCGGTCAAGTGCGGCGCACTGACCTTTGACAAGCTCGAGGCGATGACCAGTGTCTGCTCCGTAGGACTGGATATGATTGCGATACCCGGAGATACCAAGGAATCGACGATCTCGGCCATGATTGCAGACGAAGCCGCCATCGGCGTCATCAATCATAAAACCACCGCAGTCCGCGTGATTCCGGTTCATGGCAAAGGGGTCGGCGATACTGCCGAGTTCGGCGGCTTACTGGGCTATGCACCGATCATGGCGGTCAATCCATACAGCGCGGAAGAGTTCATTAACCGGGGCGGCAGAATTCCGGCACCGATTCACAGTTTCAGGAATTAACTGTTTCATTGGTAGTTGTATAATAATCTTAAAATCCCGTGTTCCAGTCATTCACCTCTTTTCCCACCGGATTGACAGGTCATTCGAATCTTGTCTGTACAGTCAGTAAATGTGCTTGTCCGGAGATTACAAAACAAAATGCCAGTCCGCAAAAACGAAATTGCTTTTGTTTTACGGACAGGCATTTTTATATGTGGTTATCATGATTGTCATGTCAATCTCATAAAAAGAGATTAAATTATTGTCTTTTGAATATAATGTAATATAATGGTAATAAAAGGGAGGTATTCTATGCGACAAGATAACATTATATATTTGAAAGAAAGAACGAGAACTATCAATAATATCTTATCAATTATCTTTATTATTGGGATAATATTACTTTTTGCAACATTGATTGTTTGTTTTATTTTATTCTTTACTCCAGAACAAGGATTTACTGTTGAAAAGGGAAATTTAGATTGGTTTATAGAATATAATCTAGCTAATGGTACCACCTTTGGTGTTTATATTCCTTTTAGCATTATACAATCTGTAGCTATTGAAAGATTTAATGCGAAATCAGCCTTTCTAACTTACTTAGTTTCAAGTTCAATTCTTAATATTATTATTCTATATGGGATAAAACAGGTAATAGACATTCTTAATACAATTTTGAAAAGCACAACCCCATTTAATACCAATAATGTCATAAGGCTGAAAAAAATAGTATTATCAATAATCATTTATTCGGTTGCGGCTGATCCAATAAAAAACTTTTTAGGTTGTGTTTTCGTAACAAAAATTTATTATTTTGATTTTTCAAATATTCATATAAGTGGAATCTTAATTGCAGTGCTTATCTCTATCATAGCTGACGTTTTTAAATATGGTATACTCCTTCAAGAGAAAGTAGATACAACATTCTAAAGTACACTAATCTTTTCTTATGACAAAGAACCGTAGGAATATAATTTATATTCCCACGGTTCTCTGTAAATAGAATTATATTAGACTGCATTGAATTGGTCAGTAAACGACATCGACCAAGTAAAACCAATTAAATAGGATCCTATTTGCACCCCTAATACAATTTTACCATAGATTAAAGGGTGGATTCTTTTCGAAGTAATCTGGTAAAGCCTCATCTGTTATCAAAATAAGATGAGTTCCACCATTGTTGGCAAAAGTTTCAAGGTTAGCGTTAGTACCCATATACAGAATATCGGATTCAAAGGTCTGCTTTCCAGTTTCTATGAGTTTCAAGGTTCGGATCGCAGATAGCCCATTGGCGGATTTATAGAGCTTTGGATTAAATGCATTTAATTTTTCCAGAAGTGTGGTCATGTAGATATCCAGCGGATATACCCCCCAAGTATAAAAGTCATATACTTTTCAAATTATACAGCTTATAATTTTCTTGTTTCGAATTGTATTAAGCTATTCATTAATATTGTTGTTGATCGACCAGTTTACATTCGTAAACCATTTGAAGTCTTCGGTTAATGGATTTTCTTATTAACATAAATTTTGTATTTGGCGGTAATAAGAATTCCTGTTCATTTAGCAAACTATCATTAAATTTTATAAATGCTCCTTTTGTACCTATTGGTAAAAATATCTTTAAAACACAATTATAGTGATGTTCTTTTGCAAAATCTTTTAGTAAATCTCGCACTAGAGTAGTGCTTAGAAATCCTTTTTCAACAAATGTTTTTCCCACCTTTGGTTTTGAAGAGTTAAATAATAATTTTAATAAATTCTTATGAGTGTATCTGTACACAATAATATTTTCTTTTAACTCAAATTTACATAATGCATTTGAAATAGTTTTTATATCTTCGGAATACTCTTTAGCCTCTTTATCGCTAAAGTCTTGATTTCCCCTAAGATAACGATTATAAACTATATTCATGTTACCGGAATATTCAAATAGAAGTTGAGATAGGTTTTTATCTGCTTTTAATTGCAAATTGTTAATCCATTCATGGAAATATTTCTTTGCCCAATCTTCAGCATCTTGAGAACTATGGAATTCTTTATACATTTCTTTACCAATCAAATTAATCTACCTCAATTATTTCGAATTAATTTATCCCACTAATCATTTATATTGATTTTGGTATTAATTTTTCTGCATATAGAGTGTCTAGATCATAATAATACACAATTAACCTAATAATACCTTGACGATCATTAATAAACAGTTGACCGTCATAATCTTTGTCTGCTATTCTCCATTTTTTCCCTCCATACTTAATTTCTTTCATGTTACCTCCCAGTAACTAAGACTTTTTTCTCCCTCCGCAGGACGCGGCGGTTCGTGCGCGCAATTTTATATAACGTTTAGGTGTTCCCGCCGCGTTCCAACTACATGCATCATCCTCTAAGTGACGGGAACACCGTGTTAGACGAAGTGCGTTGTTTAAACATTCAAAATCCACTATTCAATATACCCCTTTTTCTCTCAGGATACTTTCGACTTCAACACGATCATCATAAAAATCTTCCAAAATTCTTTGAGTATAATGATGTGACAGATCATATTCATCATAATCTACAATCCGCCATTCATCATGCAAGATGTTATTCCCTAATACTCTAATCTCTTCATGGGCCTTATTCTTTCTTGCAGAAGTAATAATTCCATCATCACAAACTTTATTTATCTTCTGTGCCAGATTACCTGAGGTATATCCATTTACTTTAAATGTCTTTTCTAAGCAAGAACGCAACAACGCAGTTGCTGCTCGATAAGCACCGATTGACGCACATTCCTCTGCCTCTGTAAATTCAGATTTTATGTCTTCAGGAACATTATTGGGGATGTTAGCTTTATCTACTGAATTTGGAAGAAACCATTCTAGATGACCGTTGTGTGATGTATTTCCCGAATCATGAACTTTAGCTAAGCCACCTCTTCCGCAATTTGCACATCGTAATAGTATGTAAAGAACTCTTGTATGCTCTATTCCATTGAAAGAAAGTTTTCCTTCAATAATTATTGAGCCAAATGATGAACCTGAACGAGTAGATTCAAAAGTTGTTATTACTCCATCACAATCCGGACAATTTGCCCTAACGTTATTTCCAGTTAATTCAGCTTTCATAATAGTCTTCCATCCTCCTAATATCTTTCATCAGTACTTCGTCTAACTGTCCTTATGCCGCCTTTTGGCGGCATCAATGATAATGAAAAGAGCCGATATCCTTATTTTACTTCAAATTACAACTATCTTCCATTATTTTCTACATTGGTGTATTAATAGTATATAGGCTGGACTGACGAGCGCGTGGGACGATTGGTAGAATCCAATCTTTTGCGTGGATAGACCCGTGCCTAACTCTGCGACGGCTGCCTTAGTGAATTTATGATTATGCTTAGAGCATGGAAACTACATTATTTTCTTTTCAGGCAGCCGTTTCCAGCCTATGGAGGAGATATTAACCGAAAGTTGTTCATTCTATCTGTACCGGTATTGATGTCCACAAAAACTATTGCTTGGCTTCAAGAGAACGACTGCCACGTTGTCGTTATGGAAAGCACCGGTAAGTACTGGATTCCTGTATTTAACCTGATGGAAGATTCTTTTTTTCTTACGTTGGCTAATCCCTCGTTTACTAAAACATTTCCAGGTAATAAAACCGACCGAAGGGATGCCAAGTGGCTGGCTGAACTTCATAGGCTCGGTCTGGTTCAACCAAGTTTCATCCCCCCAAAACATATCCGTGAGTTAAGAGAGCTAAGCCGTTATCGCCATAAGCTTATTCGCGACCGCTCTGCCGAGAAAAGCAGGATTCATAATATCCTTACTGTCTGTAATCTGATGTTGTCTTCCGTTGCTACTGATATTTTCGGCAAGTCAGGCATGAATATTATGCATGCTCTTCTTCGCTCTAAGTCCTTTGATGAGGATCTTCTCTCCAATCTTGTTATGGGCAAGCTCAGAGAGAAAATTCCTCAGCCTATTTGTGCCCTTAAAGGACATTTGACTTCAACGCAAGCGGCTAAGCTTTCCGTTGCTTTGGATAATCTTAAGAATTTCGACGATAAGATTGCCCAAATTGAGCGCTTGATCGAAGATAAGTCACATGATTTACAGCCTGCTATTCATTACTTTGCTCTCGTTTTGCTATTAGGAAAACTTCTGCGATTGCTATCCTTTCGGAGGTTGGAACCGATATGTCTGTTTTCCCTTCCGCTAATCATCTTTGTTTCTGGGCAGGCTTATGCCCTTAGAATAATGAAACAGGAGGCAAACGGCGTTCTGCTAAAACAAAAAAGGGAAATATGTATCTCAAAGCCGTTTTGACCCAATGTGTAAATAGCTTTTCAAGAAGCAAACGTTCTTCTCGTTTTGTCAGTAGGTATCCACTCTATTAAGCTGCGGAGGGGACATAATAAGGCGGTTATTGCTGTTTGCCGTTCAATGCTGGTTGCTATTTATTACATGCTCTCCAGAGATGAGTCTTTCAAGGAAGTATCCGAGTCTAAGGCTACCGAGAAGAAAAGCAGGCAAAATTCTATTCTGATCGTTCCTGATGATTTATTGATCCAAGAATTGATTAAACGTGGCTATAAGTTAGAGCCGGTAACTTAGCCGTTTTCCTATATTTGAAGGTGTTACTATGTTTATTTTTAGCATAGTTATTTTGTTATTGCCTTTTTTAGTTTTGATCATTATTTGGTACTATTTTTTCTTTTTTAAACTACGTCCCGAGTGTTTGCGACGCGCCCCAACCGCTTACATATTGGCTAAGTGTCGAAAATACTCTGTTGTAGTGCCTCACCCCAAATTAAGCATAAATAGCTATAGGAACTACCAACAAAACAGGTCCAGGAATTTGAGTAGTAAATTCACTTGGCGTTGATAATGTAGATGATAAAGTATTAAAAGCCTCAATAAATTGCATTAAATTATCCTCGGGTAAATAAGCAAGAGGCGTACCCCTCAATAAACTAACCGATTCGCCTATATCCTCAGGAATATATCTGACCACTTTACCAATGACCACAAATTGACCATCTATAATATCCGCTGGGCTTTGGTTTGAAAAATATTCAAGTTGAACTGGAATGACTGCCTTTATTTCAGGTTTTATAACTAAGTCCGAAACTAAATCTAAAGAGCCTGTTTGGGTAAGCATAGAGTAGAACTTTTTCATTTGAGTAAGAACTTCTTGTTCTGCTTTAGGTTTTTGTTTTCCCGGGGCAACTGTAAATAAAAGCGCAGCCTCCATCATTTGTATTAGCCCTTCCATGTTAGCAACCATAGGATTCTTTCTTAATATTCCCGAAAACTCAATAAAAGCACCCGGTAATAATGCTTCCATAGAAAATGCATTATCTAAAGAAACAAGTAATTTGCGTTCTATAAGGTTATCCCGCAATCTAGAGAAAAGTGAAGCTGGAGTAAATACCCTATCTTCTTGTACGTGTTTCTGCATAGATTGCGTATCTTTTTGATTGAGACC
>NZ_MCHF01000031.1:0-50214 GCF_001707455.1 Dehalobacter sp. TeCB1
ATGATTACCTGCGCTGAAGTTTTTTCTCTATTTAATTGTATCAAAAAAGAGCTGGAATTACTTCTTTCTTCGTAATTCCAGCTCTTTTGCTTTTGAGGTTCAGGTACCACTTTTTCAGTGGCCTCGCCGTTTTAGGGCTCCTTTTGTTGAGTCTGCCATTTCCGACCGGATTAACCTCAGGCAGACTTTTTTAATTTTGAATTTTTCCTAACCAAACCAATTCTGAAGATTGACTGCCCGACACTCAGGCTCTTACGACCAGCAGTATTCAGCCAAATACCACTCCTGCAAGAAATTGCTCGTTTGCTGCTATCGATGACTCCCGGCCGCTTAAGCACTTCCTGACCGCCTGACATACCTCCTTTCAATCTTCCTGTCCTGACTTGGGCCTTTTTTCTGTTCCAGGCGATCTGGTCGCCAGCCATGACAACGCATTGCCATACGTCATTCAGAAAAAGGCTTTACGCTAACGTTAAAGATATTCTCTGTATTGCTTTGAATTCCTTGGTCAAATAGTTTCATATTGTTTCTAAGTTTGTCGAAACGGAAAGGGCATCTTACTATTGACAAATAACCTGAGATATGCGCATTTGTTGTAATTGCATACACTTTAGCATAAGAAAAGAACCGTAAATATACCGCCTAAGGTAAAGTGGCCAATAAGATATGCCCTGCTCCTGCTGTTTCCGGTAAACCGCTTATGACATAATCCGGCTGTCACCATCGGACAAACACCGGCATAAAATAAACCGATAAGCTGGACAAGCCGGCCTGTCATATAAACCGGAAAGGAGATGATGGAGATGGCGGTTACTGCTACACCATTAACTTCTACGCTGGTCGTAACATGCGAGTCCGGGGTAACGCCTGCCGGTGACCCGGTGACCAGAAAGAAAAGTTTCAGCGGCGTAAGAGCCGATGCCACGATCCAAGATGCCTATGACGTGGCAACAGCCTTATTCAGCCTAGTGCAGGATCAGGTATTGGAAGTGGTCTTGAGCAGCAATTCGGAGCTGGCGGATGAATAACCGGCAGCCAAAGCGGATAGACAAGGAGGTGAGACGCAATGGCGGTTACCACAAATAAAGTCGTGCGCTTAACGTTCTTAACCAGCGGGGGCAAGACATTCGCAATCACCCTGACCAATCCGAAAACAGGCTTGACGAAGGCTGAGGCTGAAGCCGTGATGGATATACTCATCACGAAGGACGTATTCATCACTGCGAGCGGCGCTTTGGCCGCTAAACGGGATATTAAAGTTATCAATACGGAAACGGATGATCTTTACGATCCTCCGGAAGCGTAAGCGATAACCGCAGCAACCTGGGGGAAGCCCCGTTGGAAGAACCTCCGCCGACTTAGCCGGCTGGGAGGTTCTTCCTTAAAATCATGGTGTTTCGGGAGCAGGAGCCTCGGGAACCGCCTGTTCTGTCGGTGCCGTTTGTGCATTTTTTTTGATACGTTTTAACTTACGCGCCGTCTTTGCGATAAACTCACTTGTTTGATTAACAAACAGCTTGTAAGCATTAGGATCTGCTCCAGCCATCTCCCTGATCGTGCTGAACAGGTCGTCGAATCCTTTGACGATTAGATCGTAGCGGGCGTCGGCCTGTGCCATGGCATGGTTGATCTTGGCTATATCGCGCTCCCGTTCGATCTCTTTCATACGCCGGGCGGCCACACTGTCGTTCTGAAGCACTGTCAGCTCCCGCTGCAGCTGCGTTACCCTGCTCTGCTCACTCCATAATGCCTGTTCTTTAGCCTCCGCCTCTTTTTTCGCCTGATCGCGCTCCTCAGCTAAGCCGGAAACTTTGTCTTGATGGATCTTCAGTTTTTTGGCCAGCGCTGTTTTCTCTTCAAGAGCCTCGTTCCTGTCCTTGATCACCTGCTGCAGTGCGCTCACCGACATATGCTCAATATCTAGCTGCGCGATAAACTCCGCCCGTTCCTCCGCGGGGATCCCCAAAAGGGCGAATGCCTGGCTGTAACCAAGTCTGGCAAAAGGCACATTACTCACATCGGCTTCGGATAGTACGGACAGCCCCGGTCCATACTCTTCGGCGATGCGCATCAGTTTATATGCTACACGCTCTGAGTAATCAACGGCTTCCTCCAGCCATTTGCAAAATTCCCCATAAGGGATCATTTCCTTGGCTTCCATCAAGCGCCGTCCGACTTCAACCGCGCTGACAAGCAATATCTTTCTTGTTTGTGCTTTGATGGCAGCGATTTCCCCGGCGACGACAGCCGGCGTTCTTTCAGTTGGCGTGCTCTCCATTTTTACATTCCTTTCGGTTGTATATATTCTGTATCATATGGTATCAAAACTTTCCCGGTGAAATTTCGTAATGCTTAACTTTTATAAGTCAAAACAATTGAATATGTATTCAATTGTTTTGACTTATGTATAATCGCCAATTATATCATGACCATAAAACGCCGCTAAAAAAAGCAGGAAAAATTCCTGCTTAAAAGAGCAAGCCCGCATGAACAACGGGCTTTTAGACAATTTATGGCAAGTTAGATGAATATAGATGCCATAGTATTTCTTCCTATTTAGAGTGATAATTATTGATGCATAGAGGAGCTGGATAATTAGTTTGCTCTTAGACTCAAAAATTTCAATCCTACCTTTGACCGTTTCCAGCTCCCCTGAATTTGACATCGGACTTCGAGAGCATTAGTTATACAAAGACTGATATTAATATCTATTCAAATGTATAGGTTACAGAAAGTTTGCTTTGCTTTTAGGATCTTGGAATATTATTTAAATCAACATCCTTACTACACCCGACATTGTTATATGGATATTTTGCATCCGTTGCTCTCTCCCATCTGACGTATTTCTGGATCTCCGAAGAACTTTAGCTTCTGTTTAACGTGATGAAAGGCTTCTTACATCGACCTGATCCCCCGTGCGGTCCTTATTGTCCCGGTTGTACGGGTAGTATGAAACTTTAGCGCGTATTTTCTTCTGCCGTGATCCAACCTCGCCCCAGAGTACATAAACCTCTGTGCCAAAATCCCGATACTCCAGATCAAGCAGTGCCATTGAAATTACTGTCCGATAGTAATGACTCTGCGTACGGCTTGTTGAAAGCCCGATTTCTTTTCCGTCTTTATTGTAAACGTAGTCTGTCGATAATACCCAATTGGCAGAGCCGTTGAGCATTGATTCAGGTCCAGGGAAATCCATCGGGCTGTAGTTCTCTTCACCCGGTCGGAAGTTTGAAGCATAAACATCGATGATATCCTCGGCGTTCCATTCAAGCGTCACAATGTCACGCTTCTGATTTTTTTTGTATTCCAGTAAAGCTGCTTTCCCGCGGAAATCATGGTTCCAGTTAATACACTTGCCAAGTCCACATTCGATTGGATTGAACACCACTTTCATGGGATCGCCGCCGGCGCTGCCTTTAAAGTCAAAGCCGAATGAAGAATAGTTGAGTTCTCCTTCTCCTTCTCCTTCTCCTTCTCCTTCGTCTGAGCCCTGCTTAGACCACTTCTGGAACCCTTCATCCAGGAACAAAGCAGACATGAAGCTGAGATTGGCTTGGAAGTTTCCGCCTTCGCTATGATTCAATAAATAGTTGGAGAATCCAAGTTGTCGAATACCATAAGGGTTGCCGATCTCGATTAATTTCTTTTGGATTTCTTTAGAGTATTGGGCCTCCCCATGAACCTCATAGGAAAGTGTACCCGCCATGCCAAAACGGAGAATACGTACTTTATGACCATTAATCGTACTATTGCGGTAATGGCGATAGTCAATGTCCTTCAAATCTTCGCCGGTAGCTTCCTCAAGAATTGACAGGCAGTTTGGGCCCTGAAGCTGTAAAATAAAGACTTTCATTGTCATATCTATCAGTTCTGCATTGTAATCCTTAAGGCCGAATAGATAGTTGAGGTACGGAGCGTGCCACCATAACTCATATTCTTCCTCGCCGGTACGCATAATAACGCCATGTGTCGCGATAAGCCCGTTCTCGAGGCACAAAATTCCATGCTTTATAATACCGATGGGGAAATCCTCCACATTATTGACAAAGTTTTCGCTCATGAACTTTTTCGCTTCCGGGCCTCGAAGGATCGTTACCACTGAAGGATTCAAACCTGCGTGCAATGAACACGTCAAGTGCCAGGATAATGCTTCATCCCTCCAATCCGTATGCCAGACAGGCATGAGATATGGAAATACTCCCATCTTATAAAGGCCGCCTCCGGGTGTAGATAGTGCAAACGGTCCACTGCTATAACTGACATCGTGCTCTGCATCAAGTGCGGTGGTATCGATGGGATGCTGATTTTTGTAGTTTTCGTACATTTTGTATTCCTCCCTTTAATTTTAATTTTTTTAGCAAATTAACTTTGCAATCACAGCATCGTTTTAAATACTTGCTTATGTAGATTATAATGATAGAGACTCTCCATTTCATCGTAAATAAATGGAGAATAATAACCAAGAAATTTCAGCACTATTGTACAATAAGAGCTCAGAAAATTTCATTAACACAGATACTACTGATTCCTGCGATAATTACGCTCTTACGGAACGGCAAGGAGTACTATGATTGGATTCGCCAAAATAATAAGTTAGCCACCGTCATACCACCTGAAGATTTCTGGCGGTATGATGGTGGTGCAATCTTATCGCCCCAAGATCAGCTAATTGTAGGTTTATCTATTTGTACTTCGCCAATCTCGGGATTGTGTTTACGTCGATGTTTTCATTACGATTCTCATTAAAATAAGGGAAGCGAGATACCGTTGCTCGTATTTCCTTCTGTTTAGTACCAGGATCTCCCCATAGAACGATTACTTCGTTGCCAATGTCACTGTGTTCCACATCGATCGTGCAGAGAGATAGCATCTGTCGGAAATGGTAGCTGTATAACCGCCCTGAGCTTATTCCGATCAGTTTTCCATTCTTAAGTACCTGATCGGCAAATAAGGTCATCCCATTGCCGTCATAGAGATTATGAATTGGAGTGTTAATGTTGGCATACGGTTCGCCGGGCTTAAATTTGGAGGCATAGATATCAAGAATGTCCTCTGCATTCCAAACCAACGTGACCATCTTGCGGCGGGGATTTGCGACTTCTTTTTCGAGTGCCGCACGGCCGACAAAGTCATGATTAAAGCTGATACGGTTGGCCCATCCAAGCTCGACAGGGTTACAGAAGCGAAGCCGGATATCAGGCCCCATGCTCCCTCTACAGGCAGTGTTACACCTAATTACGTCGCCACGCTTCTTGAGCTTGGCAACGAAGTTTTCATCCTCTACTATCCAGGGGTGAGTAAAATGTATAACAAACTGTGGAAATCCGTCCTCAGTGTGATTCATGAGATATGAGCGAAAACCAATACGCTTCAGCCCTAGTGGTTTCCCCGCTTCCAGTACACGATTGTAAACAACACGGCCATACTGAGCATCGCCATGTAACTCGTAGGCTAGCGAACCGGCCATACCCACTCGTATGACGTTTACTTCAACCCCAGCTATACTGCTTTTACGGTGGTGCAAGAAGCGAATATCGTGGAGGTCTTTACCGGCTGCCGCCTCGATGATCTCAAGTGAGCGAGGGCCGGCAATTTGATACATAAACTTTGTACCGGTCAGGTCTTCACCCACCGCATTCCAGTTGCCCTGTTCGAAAACGTGGGCGATATATAGTGCTCCCATTTCATAAAAGAGAAATTCATCTTCATCGAGTCGTAGCATCACACCATCACCCATGTTCAAACCTTTTTCGTTGCACATGATGGCATGTTTGGCCGTGCCTACGGGGAATTTTTCAAAGTTGTTAACAAGCACACTAGAGAGGTATTTGATCGCATCAGGGCCTTTGATACGCCATGTAGGCTGTGGATTAAGAGAGTGTGAGATATAAGCTCCATCTTTCCATGACTCGACCTCATCCATCCAGTTGGTGTATTCATATGGCAGAACGACATCACCTGCAGAGATGTAGATCATGACAGATGGATCATAAGGAATTAGTGGGTGGTGATCAAAACTCTTTTCTATCATATTTGCACTGTCTTCTTTTATCATATTATTGATCCTCCTTTTTACGGCATAGCTTAGTATTTTTTCTTATGAAAAAGTGAAATCGATTTATAAATCCGGATTTAGTTTTATTGTAGGTGATGCGTATTAATAATGGAAATACTATTCTTTATTTCCGGTTATGCATATATTGAATATTGAATAACCTGTAATAAAATGTTAAAAAAAAATTTTGAAATTCAAAAAAAAATCCCTATGTTTGACATCTCGTTATCTGATTGTCAATCATAGGCCTTTGTTTCTTAGACTTTTATAAATTAATACCGTTACTTTCCCACTTGTGAAAGTTGATTTAATAGTTAGAAAATTTTATTTACATTATTAATGAATAATGGTATTGCAGCATTATTGTTAGTTACCTTATAGGCAAGTGCCATATCGATAAAGAATTCACTATCGTTTATTTCAAGGAATGCTGTATTACTGATGGACATACTTTTTAAATGGTGAGGTACCACAAATATTCCATTTGTCTCTTTAATAGTAAATGAAACGGTGTCGATCTGATCAGTAAATGTGAAATGCTTTAAGCCTATGCCGTGGTTTGTTAATAATCTTTCAACACAAAATCTGTGCCACTCTTGGTCACCTAAGAAAATAAATAGTTGTTCATCAAGATCAGCTACGTCAACAGATTCCTTTGAGAAAAAGGGATGTTTGTCAGAAACTATCACAGCTAATTTTTCGCTGCGGATATCATGAAAAATTAGGCGGTCAGCATGTGGAAAGTACTCATGAAGAGTAAGACCAACGTCTATTTTATCATTTAATAAATCTTGTATAAGTTGCATTGGCTGATAGGATGATATTAAAAGTTCAATATTAGGATATTTTTCTTTGAAAAATCTCATTATTGGAGTTATATATTCATCACTGGCGTAGTATAACATCCCTACCTTGAGTTTACCTGTAAAACCGGAAGATAATAGCGTAGCCTTAGTAAGTAAATTTTCATATTGTTCAATAATTTTTTTAAATTCACTAACTACAATCATACCCATTGGAGTAAGCTCAACGCTATGTTTTGTTCGTTTAAGTAGCTGAATCCCTATATCTGTTTCAATCGCAGTTATGTGCCTGCTTAGTGCTGGTTGTGATATGAATAATTCCTCTGCGGTGTGTGAATAGTTCAGATTTTCAGCCAGTGCGATAAATTCATGCATATAGCTAATCTTCAAAATATCACCTCACAATTTTTATTCGTTCTCATTATACTGATGTATGCTTAAATGCCAAATTTACCATAATACAACGCTATAATTTTTCTTGCAATTATCATGTACTAGCCTCCTTTCAGAATTTGTGGAGTAAAATCGGCGTGTCGGGCTCATGCCGTCTGCATGAACGTCCAGTACATACCACGGTTTACCAGTACTGAGTAATAATTGGATATTATGCGGAGAGCGCTTAACAGTTTTATACTTGTCTTTTATAAAATTTTTGCATAACCAACGATAAAACGATTATTTCCATTATGATGCATTCTTTGTTAGAATGCATATACTTTAGCACAATAAAGGAGTTAAAACAAGAATTAACATTTTGAGTAATAAGGCTAATTGAAAGTCACTAGGAGCCAAAAGAAATCAATGAATAATACTGCTTCTTGTTATTTTTATTTAGTTAGGGAGGATTTATATGAAAGCCAGTTAAGCGAGCTGGAAATAATTGGGCTTGAAAAGGCAGATAAAATTTACCAGAATGTTGAACGGTAGGATAAGATTATGAAAATCAATATTTTTATTCTTTATGATGAATTAAAACGGTATCATCCTCAAATAATCGCAGATGATGAATTCCCGTTAAATTTATGCGGAGTTCGACGTTTACCTCTGGATCAAAAGAACATCACCACGGATTATTTATATCTGTTGTTTCCTGAAGAAATCCCGTCTCTAGATGTTAATCCAAAAAAACTTAACATTGTTGTATTAGGTAAGATTGATAAAAGTACCATACTGGCTTACGGTTATCAGGCAATTATCATAGACGGAAATATTAATTCAGAGCTCGTTTTTCAACAAATCCAGGACATTTTTGACAAGTATAATTGTTGGGGAGAAACTATGATGGAATATATTTTACAGCGCAAATCTCTCCAGATCATCCTTGATAAAGGGGCAGAGCCTTTATCCAATCCGATTGCGCTTTTCGATATTTCATTTAAATTTATTGGTCAAGGTGGAGTCTTGAATTCTAAAACAATTGAAGGAAGTATATGGAAAACCGCCTTTACGAAGGGATATGCTCCTGTAGATATTTTTCCCGATACTTATAGAAACATGTTTTATGAAAAACTGGAAGGATCTGATTCCAGTTTTCTTATTCGCCCTCCTAAAGAATTTCAAGACAATTGCTGGTTGTTAGGTCCTGTTTTTAGTCAAAACCATCTGAATGGATTTTTAGGGGCAACTGACATAAATTGTGATTTTACAAAAGGAGAGTGCTCAA
The DNA here is from genome assembly GCF_001707455.1 of Dehalobacter sp. TeCB1. Lineage (NCBI taxonomy): Bacteria > Bacillati > Bacillota > Clostridia > Eubacteriales > Desulfitobacteriaceae > Dehalobacter > Dehalobacter sp. TeCB1. The sequence continues at coordinate 8,522 of NZ_MCHF01000031.1, forward strand.
TTGTTACCTATTTTGCGAAGATGATGGGGATATATTTTGAAAATATCGTAGAAACTACTATCCCCGATAGAGATATCCCTTATTTTATTGATCGAATACTAAGTGGGTATTCTGTTGAAGAGGGCATCGTGGAGTATTACTTAAAGAAGCAAGGTTGGAAAATGAATGATACATTCAAGCTTTTTTATGTAAGCGGACAAGATCTTTCCAAGTCTCATCAGGAACTTTACTTTATTATGTTTCGTCTGAAAGTAATTTTTAAAAACTGTATTTTATTTAGATATGAAAACGGAATTGTTGTAATCGTAAAAACAAAAGAAAATAAATTAGTTTATGAAGGCGAAGGAGAAGCTGATTTTAAGGAATTTGAAAAACTATTATCAGAAATGAACGTAAACGCTGGTATAAGCATGGAATTTTACGACTTTATGAGTATAAAATATGCTTATAAACAAAGTAAAGCCGCATTAAAAGAAGGAGCGCCTTTTTCCCATAAAAGATATTGTTTTTTTGAAGAATGTTATAGTAAACACATCATTAGTTCACTGAATGAATCTACTGGGTTAAAAAGTTTATGCAATCAGCAAATCCTCAAAATTTCTGCCTATGATAAAAAAAATGGCGACATGCTCTTAACAACCTTACGAAGCTATCTTTTAAGTGGATGCAACATTTCACAAACTGCTAAAAATCTATACATTCACAGAAATACATTGATGTATAGAATTAACAGAATCGAAGATATTTTGGAAACTGATTTAAGAGAGATAAATGAAGAACAATTCTTGATTTTATATATAACTTGTTTGATATTAACAAATAAAAACTAAGAGTATGCGCATACATATAATAAATTTTCCAATTATGTATTCGGTATCAGCATCAAGCCTTACGGCTAAAGGATATGGACAGAAACATAATAGATCTCTCTGCCTATGAATAAATTGTAAGGAATCAGAAGCATACAAGAAGGACTATGCAAATTCCCCGATATAACATCCATATAGAATTTTATCTGTTGTTGCAGAGTTTTTTAGCTGCGGGAACGGGAGAGCTGTGATCTGTGCATGGCTGCACCGCTCAAGTTATGATAGAGCCTCTTCAAATCCAGAAATTATTTGATATCGAAGATTAACGCCGAGAGGCTTGACAACATATCATGCGGTGTAAGCGTCAAACCGCAATCTTATTTATACTGGTTCGCCAGTCTCTTCTTCAGATTTTCTGCCACTAAGGCAGGATCAATCGGATTCCTGGCAATACCGGATTCCATTGCAGCTTTGGCTGTTGCAGCAGCGACAGCAGCGGCAACTTCAGGATTAAAAGCACTTGGGATGATGTAGTCGGCACACAATTCTTCCGGTTTAACGCAGTTGGCAATTGCTTGAGCGGCAGCAATTTTCATTGCATCGTTGATATCGGTTGCGCGGACATCAATCGCACCGCGAAACATGCCCGGGAAAGCCAGAACGTTGTTGATCTGATTGATAACGTCGGAACGTCCGGTCGAGATGACAGCAGCGCCGGCATTGATGGCTCTTTCAATCGGCCAGATTTCTGGAATCGGATTGGCCTGAGCAAAGACGATCGGATCTTTGGCCATGGATTTAATCATCTCTTCGTCAATAGAATCTGGAGCTGATACGCCGATAAAGACGTCCGCACCCTTGATCGCGTCTCTGAGGCTGCCTGTGCACATTTCATAATTTGTCTTTTCAGCGATTTCGTCCTTATATTTATTCATACCTTCAGGGCGTCCTTTATAGATCGCACCTTTGGTATCGCACATAATGACGTTTTTCAGTCCCATACTCATCATCAGCTTGATGATTGCAATCCCGGCGGCTCCGGCGCCGTTCGTTACGACTTTGATTTTATCTATACGCTTGCCGACGACTTTCAGCGCATTAAAAAGACCCGCCAAGGTAACAACAGCCGTTCCATGCTGATCATCATGGAAGATCGGTCCTTTGAAAATATTACGGGCTTTTAACTTTCCTTCAATTTCAAAACATTCGGGAGCTTTGATGTCCTCAAGGTTAACACCGCCAAAAGTCGGGGCCATTAACTCGACAAGCTCAACAATTTTATCAATATCATTTGTATTTACACAAATCGGGAAGGCGTCAACGTCGGCAAAGGCTTTAAACAGAAGGGCTTTTCCTTCCATGACAGGCATAGCCGCTGCTGGACCGAGGTTGCCAAGCCCGAGAATGGCTGTTCCATCGGAAACGATACAGACATAGTTGGCATGGTTGGTGTAAACATCGAGATTCGCTAAATCTTTTGCAATTTCTTTCACAGGATCAGCCACTCCGGGGGAATAGGCCAGCGTCAAATCGTCCCTGTCATTGGCAGGAACCGTTACTTTTACTTCAAGTTTACCAGGCCTTACAGCGTGAAACGCCAAAGCCTCTTCACGCAGGTTTTTAATCCGGGACATTCACATCTTCCTCTCACTTTGTGGTTTTTTTCGTTTTATTTTTGGCTTAAGTCTTTTTTATTCAGTATGCTTTTTTAAGTAATACATTGTCGTTATTTGACACATTACTTATGTAAACAAATTATAAAGGCGTTTCGTTAAATTATCTCATGAATGAAAACAAAAAATCAACCATTTTGTTTTTGAAAGTAAGTATCAGAATCGGTGAAATTGTCCTCGGATGTTGGGATCAATACGTTATATTGATTTGAAGCGGATTAAATAGCTCACAATGTCTGGCCGCCCCTACAGGGGCAGCCAGACATTGTGTCACGCGAGTCATATAAAACTTTAGAGCAACCTTAGCTCAAGCTTCTTTCGCTTCAATCTCAGCCTGAGCAGCCAGAATATCTTTGGCATTCAGGTATACGGGAGTATCCACCATTTTTCCGTTGTAGGATACGGCTGCTTTTCCTTTGGCAATACCCTCTTCTTCAAACACTTTGACAACGCCGTTAGCCCATTCTACATCGGCCGGGTCCGGAGCATACAGACGGTTGGACGGTTCGACCTGGCCCGGATGAATAATCATACGACCTTCATAGCCCATCTGTTTGCCATCGGCAACGTTCTTCTCGAAAGCGGGAATATCCTGGTAAGCAACAAACGGTGCGTCAATTGCTACGATACCGGCTGCACGGCAGGCAACACCGACTTTGGCGCGTCCCCACAGCTGCTCATTCGCTTCAGAGGTTAGTTTAATCCGCATGTCGCGGCAATAATCTACAGCGCCAAAAATAGCATTCACGTTACGTTTGCTGGCCATACAGCACTCATATGCATTCATGATTCCTTTTGCTGTTTCCAGTAGCATAGAAATTTTGACGGAACCCACTTCCAGACCACGTCGGCGCTCCAGCTCTTCGAGCTTCCAGTCCAGACGCTTGACATCATCTGGATGTCCAGTCTTGGCAAGCGTTACGCCATGAAGACCTTCCCAAACGACAGCCTCAAGGTCATCGTTGGTTAATTCTGTTTCCCAGTTGTTAATTCTGACATAAACCTGGGAACCATTGGAACCGGCGTATTTCAGATTCTCGGCAATAATTTTGCGTGCATTTTCCTTTTCTGCCGGCGGTACGGAATCTTCCAGATCCAGCGTGATGATATCAGCAGGAAAGCTTGGCGCTTTCTCAACCATCTTCGGGTTATTTCCCGGTACATAAAGAATCGATCTCATAACAGCCATTTTGAATATGCCTCCTATTTTTACCTTTAAGATTTTTGGGTAACAATGCTAAGTACTTTGTCAACTCTAAAATGCATTAAATCACTGAGGGAATTTTCGTCTGACCGGACGATACCAAGAATCAATCATTATTCCTTAATTTTATCCTTCAAAATAATGGGGATATCTATTGGCGTTTCAGCGATAAAACCGCCCGCTTTAAGGACAGCTTCAATTTTACTCTTCGCTGACCCGCGGCCGCGTTCGACAATATTGGAAGCATGGGAAAAACGTTGGCCTTCGGGAGCCCAGGCTCCGGCTACGTAGATTACGAAAGGTTTTGTGAATTTGCCTTCCGCAATAACATCGGCACATTCCTCTTCCTGAGAGCTGCCGATCTCAGCATAGACGGCTACACCTTTTGTTTCAGGATCTGCTTCGAATAAGGGCAGCAAATCAGCCATAGATGTTCCAAGTATAGGCTCGGTTCCGGTATGCACAACCGTACTTACGCCGAAACCACCTTCTCTTAATACCCAAGGAATGGTCCCTGATTGTCCGCCACTGCGCGAAAAGACACCGATATTACCTTTCTTAAAGAACTTGTTAGCCCACTCGACATTGCCACCAAGCCAGCCAACAACTGCTTCTCCCGGTGTCAGAATGCCAATGGATCCGGGGCCGATTAAGCGGGTTCCTCTCAACTTGCAATAAGCGACCATTTCCATAATATCATGGATGGGTGTTCCTTCAACGCACGGAATAACATTTTTGACACCCGCGTCGGCAGCTTCAAAAACAGCGGTTTTCAGAACACTGCCCGGCACAAAGATGACGCTAAAGTCAATTTCATCGTGTTCTTTGGCAATTTCCTTAACCGTATTATAGACGGGGATGCCATGAACCTCGTCCCCTTTTTTCCCTGGGCTGGTTCCGCCGATGACTTTGGTGCCATATTCTTTCATGTATTTGGTTCTTACAGATCCTTCACGGCCGGTAATTCCCTGGATAATGACTTTAGACCGGTCACTGATTAAAATACCCATTCTTATCCCTCATTTTAATTTTGTAAAAGAAAATTGGCTGGTGACAGCCTTAGCTGCACTTAGATATATCAGAAAGTAATTTATACTTTCTGATATGCAAATGAACTATTGTAAACCGCGTTTGGTTAGATAGACATCAAGACCCGCAATCGGAATATTGATGGTCAAAGCCTTATTCCCTTCGAACTTGCAGGCGATCTCACAAGCCAGACATTCTGTTCCAAGCCGGAGAACTTCCTCTGCGCTCAGATGCTCGACGGATGGTTTCCCGTCAACAATTTGAAGTAACCCTCTGGCATATTTTTTACAAGCTGCTGCGCACGCTTTGGTTTCACATGTGTCACACTTGTTGGTATCGATGCCTATGGTAATACTTTTTTCTTTGATTTCCAGCATGGCATTTTCCTACTTTCCCTGAGCATCTTTTTCCGCTCTGTATTCTTTGGCCAGAGCCAGAAGTCTTTGACCGATAAACTTCGTATCCGTGACATGCTCTTTTCCGTATATTTCAATTCTTTTGCCAATTCCGTCCGAAGTCATAAGCTCTGCCAGACCCTTGCGCAGAATCTCCATGGATTCATCCTCGCGGTTGCCGCAGAGTAACAGAACGCAAGGCAGGCCGGGCTTCTTCGGAAGCTCTTCCCACAGTACTTTGACAATCGCATTGGCATGGTGCCATTGCTCCTGATTCGCCATCATAAAACCACCAAGAAGATAACCGTCAATATTGGGCTGCGACAGTACGCTCTTGGCAACGCGATAGATTTTGGATCCAACAGGATTGCCGCTCGTGTCGGCATAGTTGGCAGGTTTGAGTCCTACCTGATTCAGCGCATCAAGTCCCATCATCGCCGAACCGCCGCCGATCGGATGATAGCCAATATAGCCGGGGCTTACTTCGTCATAACCCATATTCATCAGAAAGCCGGTTCCACGGGCATCTGTTTCTTCAATGCTCCAGCCGATCATATCGAGTTCGGTGACTTCACCAGGCAAATCGCGGGCAATTTTAATGCCGAATTCCGGATGTCGGCCCACAGAACTGTTATCAATCTCCATTTTGCAGTCTGCGCAAATCAGGCTTCCATCCTCCGTCATGACAAACGGATTGATCTCCAGTGTCTGGCAGTCATACTTTTTGTAGACTTGGGACAGCTTCGTCAGGAAAGAAGCAAACTTACTCAATTCTTTATTTGGAATGCCAGCTCGGACACAAAAATCGATCGCATCGTAAATCTGCAGACCAAAAATAGGGTCAATATTCATCTTAAAAATAAGTTCTTCAGGAACACTTTCAATATCCATGCCGCCTTCTGAGCTGAACATCAGCATCGGGCAGCGGGCGTCTCTCGCATTGTTAATGACAAATGAACAATAGTATTCTTTTTTGATCGCCAGTTTCTCCTCAATTAAAACCTGTCTGACAGGGAGTCCTTTGACTGTCTTTACCAGTATTTCAGCAGCTGCCGCCGAAGCTTCGGACGGAGTTTCGACCAGTTTTACAATCCCGGCTTTTCCTCGTCCTCCTGCCTGGACCTGACCTTTGACAGCTACGGACTTGCCAATCCATTCTGCCGCTTGCTGTGCTTCTTCCGGAGAAGATGCCGACCTGCCCTTCGGTACGGGTATTCCCGCCTTGGCAAGCCATTCCTTACCTTGATACTCTAGAAATTTTGCCATCCATAATCCCTTCCATATCGTCATATTGATTCTAGTACCTTGTATATACTGAAAGAAAACTCAAAAAATTAAAGGAATATATGGTTATTCCTTTAATTTTTGTTCATTATTAAAGTAATCTTATGTATCGCTATTAACTTGCCTTATGAATTATTATAACGAAATTATTTGCAAAAACAAGACTAAATAAGCCGAATTGCATGATTTATTAGGGAAAAACCAATCTTTTAGAACTTGATTTAGGCCAAAGCTTCGGCAATCGCTTTGCGGGCAAGTTCGTCACATCGTTCGTTCTCGGGATGTCCGGAATGACCTTTGACTTTAACCCAGACAACGTCATGCTTTGCCGTGAGTTCCACAAGCGATACCCAGAGATCACGGTTCTCAACCGGTTTCTTTTGCGAACTCTGCCAGCCATTCTTTTGCCAGCGAGAAAGCCAGTTTTGTTCAAATGCATTAATTAAATAGGCACTGTCACTGTGGACCTGGACACTGCAGCTTTCTTTCAGGGCAGCAAGTCCTTGGACTGCCGCTGTCAGCTCCATGCGCTGATTGGTTGTATTGCCCTCAAAGCCGCTGATCTCTCTTTCATGTTCACCATACTTCAGGATTGCCGCCCAACCTCCCGGCCCGGGATTGCCTGAACAGGCTCCGTCCGTATAAATTTTTACACTTTTTACAGTCATTGAACCCCCTATTTTAAGTAAAGAATCAAGGCATTTTCATCACAATTAGGAAACTTAACACAATTGATGCATTCTTTCCAGACCTTATGGGGCATTGAATCCTTTTCGGTGATTTCGAATCCCATATGTTTGAAGAAATCTACCTGATACGTCAGGGTAAATACCTTGGGGCAATGGAGCTCCTTGGCCTCTTCCAAAAGTAGCTCAACAATCTTGCGGCCTAACCCCTTCCCTCTGTAGCTTTCCTCAACCGCCAGTGCCCTGATCTCAGCGAGATCGTCCCAGGTAATATGTAAAGCGCCGGTTCCGACGATCCGGTCATCCTCTACCGCTACAATGACCTCCCTGATTCCTTCATACAGCGCACTTCGGGTTCTGGGCAGCATGAGTCCCTGTTCTGCATAATAATTGATCAGGCTAATAATATCTTCCACATCGCTTAGCTTTGCATGTCTATAGGTTACCATCTTTTCTCCTTTATCTGTCCATGTTTCCCGACAAATGATGGAATGATCAGATCCGGTACCGGGCAACTGTCAGGTATTGCCGAATGCCTTTCTCCACTTTGCTTTGCATTAAAGCATAATGGACGGCAGTCTCTTTAAGATCAAGCGTACTGCCCCAATTTAGGATATTTTGGTCGATACCCTTGATGCCGCCGCTCGCTAAAGTAAGATGAGGTTTAAAAGGCCTGGTATCAGGCGGTGCTCCAAATTGGCTCGTCGCGTGCTGGATCTGCTTTTGCAGCTGAATCAGCTTCGGTTCTTTTCTTATCCCGGCCCATAGTATCCGAGGCTGTATGATATTCGGGAAGACACCAAGGGAATCAAAAGCAACCGCAAATTCACCGATACGTCCCGAAACACCCGTCAGGGTCTGTTGCAAAGCATCAAGATCCTTTTCTTCCACTTCTTCTAAAAAACGCAGCGTCAGGTGCAAGTTATCACGTCTGCGCCAATAGCCGCGGAGACCTTTAACCTTAAGTTCATCCTGCCATTTTTCGAATTGGTCAAGACTGTGTTCACTAAAATTCAGGCTGATAAATAATCGCATGCAGCACGGCTCCATCGTATGTGGCATTTTTTCCTTACCACAATCTTACTATGCATCGATGCCGAATGCAATGAAGTTATCTTTTACTCCTTTAAAGCCCTCCGTCCGCCATTCTTTGGGCATAATGATCAATGGATAGTTGTCGGGCTGCTTCAGCCAGGATTGGCACAGACGCAATTCTTCCATGTAATCGGCTTCGCAAAAAAGGAATATTTTGTGGTTCCACTCCAGTTGCGGATATCCCGGGAAACCTTGGTGATGCTTCGTATAGTTTTCAAAAGCTGAAAATGCCAGCAACGTTTGTACAACTTTTAGCGATGGTTTCTCCAAAACAGGTTTAATCATCCTAATAGATTGATCCCGTTGGAAAAAATACAGTTGCCGGCTTTCAATCAAATCACTGAAGTCTTTTGGATACCAGGGAACCTCCAGGTACTTTCCAAAATATTGGGGGATAAATTCCCTGTCATAGATGATCTTAAGATCTAATAATTCCCTGGAATCAAGGCTGCCATTGATCTCCATATTCTCCAGCAGTTCCAGTATCCCATTAATGGCTCTGCAAAATTCATCATTAAGATTTCCGGAGAAATCGACCCACCCCAACTTTAGAAATTTGGAAGCAATATTTTTATTCCTGGTCCATTTTACTTTAGTAGACAGTTCAAACTTGTTCCCTTTCTTTTTAAACTCGGCAATTTGAATATTTCCCCAGCAATAGGTGATTTTATTCTTTTCGGATACTGCCCGGACTCTTCTCTTGGCCAGGCTTTGAAAATAGCGGTTGATCACCGTCAGGTGATTCCAGGCCACCGGATTTAATTCTCTTTGCCAGTGTTCCCAACCGGGGTGCAACTCTCCTGTATCCAACCGAAAAAAGCCTTTATCGTAATCTTTTTCTGCCAGGACATATAAATTTGGGGTTAATTTTTCCCGCCAAAATACCGTCCTGGCAAACAGCATGCCTCCTATTTGAGAAACCGCACCTAAAAATACAGGAGAAAATTCTTTTGCCACATAATAAATCAAAGTCCTGCTGCCATTTCCTAGATGCCTTCCCCACAGAATCCCGCCCAAAAGAAAGTCTTCCTCCCGGTAGACTCCCTGCGCAGCGATGATTCCAACTCTGAAGCTGATATCCCCGGCACTGAAATAATCAAATTGGGAAGGCAGATGCCAACCTTTCCTGACTTCTTCTGGACATTCTTCCCATCCGGATACACTGAAAATGTCCGGATTAGCATCCCATAATTCCTTCCATTTTATGTTCAAGTCAAATCCTCCCTTTACAAGCTGTTTTTTTATTATTACGCTTGATAAAGGCAGGAAATGACAAGGTATCTTTCCAATCATAAAATTATAAAAAAAATTAACCCGGCAACGCCCGGGTTCTTTAGCAGATGGTCAAAATAGAATATAGAATTCCATGTATATTTCTGTCTATTTGTTTAAATTTTCCCTAACGCCTAATTGCATATAAATAACTTCTTCCCCGATATTTGTACAGTAATCGCCGATTCTTTCGATATAGCGGGTCGCTAGAAGCAGGTAGACCGCCTGGCCTGATATTGCCGAGTCTTTCGCCATCATCTCATTCAGTTCGTTAAAAATCAGTTTATAGTAATGATCCACTTTGTGGTCGGTCTCAGCCAGAGACCGTGCAAGTTCAACATCTTCACAGATAAAAGCCTGGACGGCCGTACGCATCATTTGGACTGCTATCTCAGCCATTTTCGGCATGTCAATCAACGGCTTGATCAGTGGATCTGGTCCGATCCGCAAGGATACTTTGGCAATATCGACAGAGAGATCGCCCATTCTTTCCAGAGAGGAAATGATTTTATAGCTTGCAACAATATTGCGGAGATCCGAGGCAAACGGCTGCTGGGTTGCAACAAGGTGGGTACAGAGCAGCTCGATATCCTGCTCAGAATCATTGATCTGGCCGTCATCACGGATGACCTTTTCCGCCAGAGCCATATCCCTGTTCTTCAAGCTTTCCATGGCCTGTTCTAGCGCCTTCTCAACTAACACGCTCATCTCTACTATTTTTTTCTTCAGCTCCTGAAGCTGGGCTTCAAATTTATGGCGCATCGTATCCCCCCGGTGTGACTTCCTCTGCAAAATGTGTAATGTAATACAAAATAGCATAACCTAATGTACAAATGATAACAATAGAATTTACTTAATAAAGAAAGCTATCTAGGACGATCCATGATTATGCCTAAGCTTATTAAGACACTAGAAATTATAAATCGTAAGGGTATAATAGAATAAGAATGAGATTAAAGTCAAAATAAAAAGGAACTGAATGATGTTCTATCGGATCAAACAATTACGCAGTGCGCTGCACCCGGTTGTAAATGAGAATGAATACTCCTGGCTAAATGCCGTACTGTCGGAGCGGGAAAGACAGCTGTTTCTGAAGCAGACCCTTACAGAGCAAAGGCATGCACTCGATGTCGCTCGGGATATCCAGGAACAGAGCAGTCTTATTGAAAATGGTTATGGAAAAGAAGTTTACCATAACCTATTAAGTGGTGCGCTTCTCCATGACTGCGGAAAATCAGTGATCCATCTGCTTCTGTGGCAGAGAATATTTATTGTTGTCTTTGATTATTTACCGGAGCGGATCAAAAACATCATTCGCCAAAGCAAATCAGTTTTCGGCAAGACGCTGGTGATTTACACACAGCATCCTGCTTGGGGGAAACGACTGGCTGCCCGGGCAGGACTCTCTCCCGAAATCCAGCGCTTAATCCATAACCACCATACCCCACAAAATTCTATGGAAGAAATCCTTCACTCGGCTGATAACAGGCACTAGTTTCCAAGTTACCTGTACAGCAATTCCAAAGCAACTTGTACGATTAAAACAAGCTTTCACAAACTACAGATGCAACTTACCGAAAGTGGCCATCCATTACGGAGACTAACCCGAGCAAAGACTTTATACTGCTTATTCTTTCAAATAATCCTTAAATTCATATAATTCAAAATCCTGCGAATAAACCGATTTATGCTGGTTTATCTTTTTGTATTTCTGAAGATGTCTGCTTTTTTGATCAAGCTTTTGCGTAAGGATCTTATTTTCCTTTTCAATCTGCTCAAGCAGGTCCATGAGGACTCTCCTGCTTAAACGCAGATTATCAAGCTGTTTTTCCAGTTCCATAATTCTATGAGTCAACAGGACGGTTTCCTCATTCGTGCTCAAACTTTCATCTCCCGGAACAGAATTATATTCTTATACAGCTATTCTATACGCTTCAGATTGTTTTTAATCCTTCCCGGCTAAAAAAGTTCCAACCCGCTGAACCGCTTCCTGAAGCTTCGTCTCATCCTGAACCAGCCCAACCCTGACATATCCCTCGCCATACCGGCCAAAGGCAATGCCCGGCACGACAAGAACGCCAGCCTCGCTGGCCAATTCAAACGCAAAGGATAACGAATCCTGCTTCGTGGGCACCGGGGCCCAGACGAACATGGATCCTTTGGGCCTGTTCATCTTCCAGCCGGCTCTGGCACATCCGTCGACCCAGATATCCCTTCTGTTTTTATAAGTCTGCTGATTGGCGAGGATGGTCTGATCACCGCCGCTTAAGACAGCAACTCCGGCCTTCAATACAGGCTGAAAACTCCCATAGTCAATATTGGATTTGATAGTTTCCAGTGCTCTGATGACTTCTTTATTGCCTACCACAAAGCCAAGTCTCACTCCGGCCATATTATACGACTTGGAAAGGGAATGAAACTCTACCCCTACGTCCTTTGCTCCTTTGGCCTGTAGAAAGCTTGATGGCCTGTAGCCGTCAAAAGCCAGTTCTGTATAGGCAGCATCATGACAAACCACAATTTCATGTTTGGAGGCAAACCTGACGACTTCATTAAAGAAAGTCTCCTGTGCAACAGCAGCGGTTGGATTATTAGGATAGTTAAGGACCATCAGTTTAGCCCGGTCAGCGGTCTGGGGGGGGATCCGATTGAGGTCCGGCAGAAAATCGTTCGTTTCCAATAACGGCAGTACAACCTTTTCACCTTCGACCAGCGCCAATCCGTCTGAATAAATCGGATAACCAGGATCAGGGATGAAAGCAGCGTCGCCTTTATCAATAAACGCCCAGAAAATATGCGTTAGACCGTCCTGGGAGCCCATGACCGGAAGCACTTCCGTCGCAGGATCAATATCGACGTTAAATCTTCTTTTATACCATAATGAGCAAGCTTCCCGGAACTCCGGAATTCCTCTGGTCAGTGTATACCCATACGCCTTTTCATCGAGGCTCTGCTCACTAATTATTTTTCTGATCTCCAGAGACGGAGGCAAATCAGGGCTTCCTACACTTAGATCAACGAGCGCTTTGCCTTCACGTTTAAGCTCTTCTTTCAACGACGCCAATTGTGAAAAAATGGATGTTTGCAGACTTCCCATTCTTACTGCGAGCTTCATGTCATCTTCCTCCTCAGCTGCTCAATTTGTTGAATGGCCTCCATACCAACTCCCCAAGAGCCTAATTTTATGCCAGGCTTAATCGCATGACCATGAAAATCAGATCCGCCTGTAATCAGAAGGCTCTTTCTTTCTGCCAATGCTTTAAAGTAATTTCGTTCCTCCACACCGTGGTCGGGATGATAGACTTCAATCCCCTGCAGCCCGGAGTCGACCCATGCGGCAATCTCGGGTTCCGTACATTGGCTGCCCGGATGCGCAAGCACGGCTACGCCTCCGGCTTCTCTTATAATTGCAATAGCTTCCACAGGGTCAAGCTTATACCTGGGAACGTAAGCCGGCCTTCCTATCTTTAAAAATCTCTCGAAAGCGTCTTTCAGATTGGCGGCATCCCCATGCCTGATCATGGCCTGAGCCACATGGGGCCGGCCGACAGAATCCCCATTGACAAACTGACTTACTTCCTCAAAGGTCAGGGTGATTCCGAGCTGTTCCAGCTTCTGAAGGATCTTTCTTATTCTTTGCACTCTTTTTTCCCGCAGTTCCTGCAACCTGGTATGAAGAACCTCATTGCCCTCTTGTAACTCATACCCGAGGATATGGACTTCCTTGCCCACCCAGTCGGTGTTGATCTCTATGCCTTTAACCAGACAGATCCCCGTCTCAGCTGCAGCCTGTTCTGCCTCCGCCCAGCCATTGATGCTATCATGGTCCGTGATGGCCAAAGCTTTCAATCCGACTTCTGCCGCAGACTTAACGACTTCTTCCGGTGTAAGGATCCCGTCTGAAGCAGTCGTATGACAATGCAGGTCGGCCTCAAATCTTGTCTGGTATTTCATGATATGTTTACCTCTAAGAATTTTCACATTAAGACATCGCTCAAAAACCTGACATAATTCCCATAACATATTCTGGCTATTTCGTTCTGATTAAAACCACACTGAGACAATTTTTCCACTAGATACGGGAATGTACCGACATTTTCCAGCCCTTCCGGCGTCGTCTCAATTCCGTCAAAATCCGATCCGAAGCCAACGGCATCGACTCCCGCTACTTCTGCGATGTGGCAAATGTGCCGGACAACATCATCTATAGTTGCTTTTCCGGTATCACTCAGGAAATCCTCACAGAAATTGACCCCAACCAGACCTTTCTTGTCTCCTAGCGCACGCAGCTGGTGGTCAGTCAAGTTCCGGCGATGGCCGCATAACGCTTTGGCACAGGAATGGGAAGCGATGACCGGACGTTCAGAATGCCGCAGCACATCCCAAAAACCTGCCTCATTTAGGTGGGAGACGTCGATTACCATCCCAAGCTGATTCATTCTTTCGATTACCTGAAAGCCAAAACTAGATAAACCGCCGCTTCCTTCGCTTTCCCCGACGCCGTTGCCGATCGCATTCCTTTCATTCCAGGTAAGGCCAATGCTTCTGACTCCGAGCCTGAAAATCAGATCAAGCATAAAAATGTTTTCGCCAAGAATTTCTCCGCCCTCAATATTGATAAGCAGGCCCAGCTTATTGGTCCGGCCTAACTGGGCTGCGTCTTCTTGGGTTCTTACTAAAAATACCTCACTGGAATTATGATCAATGAACCTAAGTGCGGCTTCGAGTAATTCCAGTCCCCTCCAGGCCGCCTGAAACGGTTTGTATTCACTTTCAATATAGGCAGCCAGAAACTGCAGACCGAGATTGGCCTGTTTTGCCCTAGTCAAATCCCAGTGTCCAAATTTTGCTGTTTCTTTCAAATTTCTTTTTCCGGCAGCATAATCTCCAATGCTGTCGCAATGACCGTCGGCAATCCATATATTTTTCATGGTCAAATTTTGCTCCTTTATTTGTATTCTAAAGGATAATCGGGCAGAAGGCTACTTATTTGGAAAGCTTGACTGATACCAATCCTTTAGCGACTGCCTTAGTTGCACTTAGCTAAATCAGAAAGTACAAATACTTTCTGATATATTAAAAAAACCCGCCCCCAAGCAGGCAGGTTTAGAATCATTGGGTTTATCTGGGTTCGACAATCAGTTTGATCGCAGTCCTCTCTTCTCCTTCAATCAGGATATCGGTGAAAGCCGGAATACAAACCAGGTCAAGACCACTCGGAGCAACGAAACCTCTGGCAATAGCAACTGCCTTTACTGCCTGGTTTAATGCGCCTGCGCCAATTGCCTGCAATTCAGCTCCGCCTTTTTCCCTAAGTACTCCTGCTAACGCTCCAGCTACTGAATTAGGACTTGATTTTGCTGAGACTTTTAACACATCCATTATCTAATACCTCCCAATCGATCCTTTTTACATGTATTTCCACTTTGATGCTATATACTATTCGCGTAATAGTAAAAAAATCCTCTTTTTAGAAATGTCTGATTTGGTATTTTCTGTGTGAAAAATCCTGCACCTTATTTGGTGCAGGATGTCTATTTTTGGATAGGAATAATACGCTGTGTTTTGCCGGTTTTTTCATCTATTTGAAGCACCACAGCATTCAGCTGGTTCACCCCGTCGGCCACTTCAAATCTCGCCGGCATCTGCGTCAGAAAATTATTAATAATGATCTCTTTTTTGACTCCCAAGACCGAATCACGCGGGCCGGTCATTCCAACATCTGTAATATATGCCGTGCCCTGGTCCAGTACCCTGGCATCCGCAGTCTGGATATGGGTATGTGTACCAAGAACTGCACTTACTTTGCCGTTAAGAAACCAGCCAAGCGCAACTTTTTCCGAGGTCGCCTCGGCATGAAAATCGACAATGATCACCGGGGTCTCCACAGCCATCATATTGATAATTTGATTGACCATCGTAAAAGGGTTTTCCAACGGAGGCAGGAAGATTCTGCCTGATAAATTGATAATCCCCGTCTTTATTCCGTTGCGAATAACAAAACCATAGCCTTTTCCCGGTGCCCCTTTCGGGTAATTGGCAGGCCGGATCAGCTTGGTTTCATCATCAATAAACTTTATAATTTCCTTTTGGTCCCAGACATGGTTGCCCATCGTCAAAAAGTGGATTCCGTAATCATATAACTCATAGGCGACTTCTTTGGTAAGTCCCCGCCCGCCTGAGGCATTTTCAGCATTGGCAATCACCAGATCAAGTTTATGCTCTTTCTGGAGTTCGGGAAGAAAAGCAGCCACCGCTTCTCTTCCCGGTCTGCCGACGATATCACCGATAAAAAGAATCTGCATAAGGTACTCCTTTACTTGCACTAACCCCTTGGTTCAACCATTGAAAACAAGTACTCTGCCGTCTTCCCGTACCGCTGTAATGTTTTTTTCTGTTCCGTTAGAACGTACAGCTGCCATCATATGATTAATGATTTCTTCCTGCAGTATGATCTCTTCTTCAGGCAGGCTGCATTCATCAGTAATCAGCTTAGCGCCAAGCTCGCTTTTCATGATTTCTACTATGAGGTTGATTTCGGTGTGGGTAATACTGCTTAAATCTCTGCTGATCACAATCAGGTTCAGTTCCTGTTCAAATTTTTCAATACTTAAAAGCTGAATTTTCCGACCTTCAATCTGATGAAACAATTCCAAGGCCTGCCGAAGTTTATTCTGAAGCGCTTCAAAGCCGCACTCCTTGACGACCAGGAATTTAAGTATCATGGTCTGCTGCTCCTGATTGCAGCTGATCGTTACAACTTCCGGATAGCACAGCAAAATAGAAACAAGTAATCCCGTACTGTAATTCAGATAATTTGATTCAGCAGTTATGACTTCTGAAGCGGCCATCTTGATAATCCTTTCCCGAATGTGAAATAGTAGAGCTTTCTCCAAAACATATAGTAATTCTTCAAGGAGACGCGAAGTCCTTCCCGGTGTGCCCTAGCAATTATAACCTATTTTGTCCCAACATACCAATATAAAGAAAATTTGGCTGGTTCAGAGAGTACTTAACTTTCTGATACATAAACAAAGCAGGCCTAACACCTGCTTTGTTATACGTAACGTATCAAAATCTTAACATCATCATCATCTTATACGCATGGTATCTCTGTGGCACCGACGTTGCGACAGATTACTTCGCGTAATCTACTGCGCGGGTCTCCCGCATTACGACAACCTTGATCTGTCCGGGGTATTCCAGTTCTTCTTCAATTCTCTTTGCAATATCATGCGCGAACCTTGGTGCAAGTGCATCATCAATCTTCTCCGGATTCACAATAATGCGAATCTCTCTGCCGGCCTGAATCGCGTAGGATTTTTCAACGCCTTCAAATGTCTCGGCAATTTCCTCAAGCTTCTGAAGCCTTTTAATGTAGGATTCCAAAGTTTCGCGTCTGGCACCAGGTCTGGCAGCTGATACCGCATCTGCAGCGGCAACAAGTACTGCGACAATTGTCTTGGGTTCAGTGTCGCCGTGATGGGCCTCAATCGCGTGAATGATATCCCATGATTCCTTGTACTTTTTGCAGAGATCAACGCCAATCTCGACATGCGTGCCTTCGGTATCATGGTCAACGGCTTTGCCGATGTCATGCAAAAGTCCGGCGCGTTTTGCGGTCTGGACATCAACACCAAGTTCGGAAGCCATTAACCCGGCCAGATGGGATACCTCGATAGAGTGTCTCAAAACATTTTGTCCGTAACTGGTTCTGAAACGCAGCCGGCCAAGCAGTCTAATCAGTTCTGGATGTATACCGTGAACCCCGGTTTCGAAGGTTGCCTGTTCCCCTTCTTCCCTGATTTTCTGGTCAACTTCCTTCTGCGCCTTTTCAACCATCTCTTCAATTCTGGCCGGATGAATACGTCCGTCCAAAATCAGTTTTTCCAGAGCGACTCTGGCAACTTCTCTTCTGATCGGATCAAATCCTGACAGAATAACGGCCTCAGGCGTATCGTCAATAATCAAATCAATGCCCGTTAAAGTCTCAAGAGCTCTGATATTCCGGCCCTCTCGGCCAATGATACGGCCTTTCATTTCATCGTTCGGCAGGGCAACCACTGAAACTGTGCTTTCAACGACATGGTCTGCCGCACAACGATGTATAGCCAAAGAAATAATATCTTTAGCGCGTTTTTCAGCTTCTTCTTTTGTCCGGGTCTCATATTCCTTAATCATGATTGCCGATTCGTAACGTACTTCTTCCTCGACACTTTTTAGCAGCAATTGTTTGGCTTCTTCAGGAGTCAGACCGGAAAGCCTCTCCAGCTCAGCTACCTGTTTAGCCAGGAGTTCATTTAAATCAAGTTTTTGTTTTTCAACGTCTGATTCTCTGCGATGTAAATTTTCTTCCTTACGTTCCAGAGCTTCGGTTTTTCTTTCAAGGGTTTCTTCCTTCTGAAGATTGCGTCTTTCCATACGTTGGATCTCGCTACGTCTTTCTCTGGTCTCTTTTTCAATATCATTGCGAAGCTGCATAACCTCTTCTTTAGCTGCAACGATTTTTTCCCTTTTTTTGGCTTCAGCTTCTGCCTCAGCATTCTTTAAAAGCCTTTTTGCTTCTATTTCAGCAGATCCAATCATTTTTTCCGCAGATGATTTGCGTATGAACCAGCCGATCAGACTGCCAATCGCCAATCCGGCGAGTACAATAACAACTGCAATTAAGCCTGATATTTCCAAAGCTTCACCTCCTTTAATTATAGTATTAAATATTTCGTAAAAATAACAAAAAACTGGTCAGACCAGTTCCGTAAAATCTATAACCCTCGTTCGATTATTTTTCCCTTAAATATAGCTACACCGATACCCGGTGCAGCTGAGATGTTCAGTTTAATATAAGAGAAAACCTTGAAAGGTTAAAAATTTACTAGAAACAGATCCATTTAATATTAGTTTAATGAAATGTGCAAATAATGTCAAGTTGGTGGGATAACAAAGTATACTAAATACTTACAGATTATCGAAAATAATAATCTCTCCAAGTACTTTTTTGACTATATCCAATTGATAGCCCTTCGCTAAAAGCTTGTCCCCGACCTTTTTCCTTAAGTATAACTCTTTTGGAGGGATACTTCTGTTTTGATCGTTTAGGGATTTTTTCTGGTATTTCCTATACTCCTGCTCAAACATTTTACGGCCAAGCAGCAGGCAGTTTTCAACCTCCTGCTGCTCGGGAAAGTATTCATCCATGACGCAAGAGATCATCCGATCGTCCAGACCAGCTTTTTGCAGTTCAATACATATTCTGGTCCGGGAAAACCTTGTTTCCTTACTTTTAATATAAGACAAGGCATATTGCCGGTCATCAATATATTTCCATTCTTCTAGCTTTCGGAGAGCTTCAGCATTTTCCTCTGCGGAATAGCCTTTAGCCTCCAGTCTGCCGGCAAGCTGGCTGGCAGACAGCCGCCTGCGGCTCAAGAAATCCAGCGCAGCACCTAGCACACTTTTTTTCGATGAGGCCTGCTTTCTACTCATCATTCATGCTGTCGTCCTGAGCGCCCTTGGTCTTGTCTTTCGAGACCAGAACCAGATTGCGCACTTTGCTCTCAATCTCTGCAGCAATATCTGGATGCTGACGCAGAAAGTCCTTGACATTCTCTCTTCCCTGTCCAAGCCTTTCGCCATTGTAGGAATACCAGGCGCCCGATTTCATAAGGACACCTGTTTCCGATCCCATATCGACAATACTGCCTTCCCTGGATATCCCTTCGCCATAAACCAGGTCGAAATCAGCAAAGTTAAACGGCGGTGCAACCTTGTTTTTGACGACCTTTACGCGGGTCCGGTTGCCGATGATTTCCTGCCCCTGCTTGATGACATCCTGCTTTTTGACTTCCAGCCGGACTGAAGCATAAAATTTCAGCGCTCGTCCCCCGGTCGTCGTCTCCGGGTTGCCGAACATCACGCCGACTTTCTCCCTGATCTGATTAATAAAGATGACACAGGTATGGCTTTTACTGATGCACCCGGTAAGTTTGCGCAACGCCTGGGACATCAGACGGGCATGCAGCCCCATATGGGAATCGCCCATCTCCCCTTCGATTTCAGCCCGTGGCACGAGTGCCGCCACCGAGTCAATAACAATGACATCAACCGCGCCGCTGCGAACAAGGGCTTCACAGATTTCCAGCGCCTGCTCGCCGGTGTCGGGCTGAGAAACCAGCAGATCGTCGACATTCACACCCAGCGCACGGGCATATACTGGGTCAAGGGCATGCTCTGCATCAATAAAAGCTGCAACGCCGCCTGTTTTTTGTGCTTCAGCAATAATATGCAGCGTTACGGTGGTTTTCCCCGAAGACTCCGGTCCATATACCTCTATTACCCGGCCTCTGGGAACTCCGCCAACGCCTAAAGCCAAATCCAGTGCCAATGAACCTGTTGAAATCGTCTCAACAGCCATTCTGTCCGAAGCTTCGCCGAGTTTCATAATCGCTCCCTTGCCAAACTGCTTTTCAATTTGGCTCAGCGCAATATCCAATGCTTTTAGTTTATCTGGAGTAGCCATTTTTTCGTGCCTCCTCTTGATTATACAAAACATATGTTCGGTTTCTATTATACTTTTTCTGACTGTCTATTGTCAATCCGTTTAAAAGTAAAATTTTTACATAGCGGTTAGTCTTGTCTCGTTTGGCAAGCATCTACTGCTTACATTTCCTAAGCAAATACAGCCGCAGCATATTCAAGGCAGTTTCTACGATCATATTTCTGACGGATTCCCTGCTCCCGACAAACTGGTTTTTAGTGATCTCGATACCTTCCGGATGAGCCAGGGCGATATAGACCAGACCGACGGGTTTGTCCGCAGTTCCGCCTCCGGGTCCCGCAACTCCGGTCGTCGCAATCCCAAGATCTGCGCCGAGGGCCTTCCTCGTCCCTTCAGCCATTTCCCCGGCTACAAGTTCACTGACCGCACCTTCCTGCAGCAGACTGCTGCTTTTCACCCCGAGCAAAGTCTCTTTGGCTGAATTCGCATAACTCACAACGCCGCCAAGATAATACGCCGAGCTTCCGGCTTCGGCGGTGATTCTTCCGCCCAGAAGACCGCCGGTACAGGATTCAGCTGTTGCCAGCGTCAGGTTGTTTTTCAGAAGCAGTTTTCCAACTATACCGGCCTGGGTATCCGTACCGCTTCCGAATACCCCGTCCCCAAGCCTGCTGCGGATCTCTGCTTCCGTCTGATCCAGGAGCCGGACAGCCTGACTGACATCCCCGCTTCGGACCGTAAGCCTGACATCCATGTAGGTATGCCTGTCCAGCAAAGTGAGAGACGGGGATTTACGCTGCATCAGAACGGTTAGTTCCCGTTCCAGTTCCGGTTCCCCGAGTCCAAATATTTTTAGAATACGCACCTGCATCCGTCCGGAATCCTGAAGGATGATCTGCTCCAGTTTGGGCAGCAAATATTTTTGGAACATAACCTCCATTTCGGAAGGAGGTCCGGGAAGGATCGCGCAAAACTGGTCATTTTTGCAGATAAGGGCCCCCTGTGCAGTTCCTTTATCGTTCGGCAGCAGGATCGAACCTTCCGGAAAATAAGCCTGTTTTTCCGTACTTGGTGGCATCCGGTCATTGATATAAAACTGCGTCAGCGACTGCATGCTTTCAGGATCATAGCTCATTTTCAGGCCTAAGACTTCAGCAGCAATTTCTTTGGATAGGTCATCTACCGTTGGTCCAAGCCCTCCGCTGACAAGCACAAGTCCGGAACGCTGCAGCGCATTCTTTAGTGTTTCGGTCAGCCGTTCTTTGTTGTCTCCTACCGTCGTATGGTAGAGGACTTCTATCCCGAGATCCGAAAGTTGTCCTGTAAGATAATGGGCACTCGTATTCAGCGTTTTTCCGAGCAGTAATTCTGTTCCCGTGGAAATAATTTCGGCCTTCATTTTTTTCACACTCCCTCAGTCATTATCTCACCGCGGGAGAATCTTATCCCCGAACTTTGTTACCTCTCAATTCATGGCTCAAATAATTTCATTCAAGCCTGATTACCCCATATTAGGTCTGGGTGCCACAAGTTCCAGCGTCAAGCGGAGCATGGATGCGGAGCGCGGCTGTTAGCGCCAGGGAGGGCGCTATCTGCCGTAAGCGGAATTGTGACACCCAGACCAACCCTAGATACTTAACTAGATCATCGCAGCCGTTGACACCCTTAGCTGTTACGCCGGCAACTAAACAGGTAAATTCAAAACCGGAACAGTTAGAACTACTCTTTTTATTTGGAACGCACAAACAGCTGTTTTGATTTCATGATATAATCCACGCCGGAGATGATGGTCATGATCAGCGCAAGATAGATCATAGGCTGGGCAATATGTATGTTAAGGGTTGATAATGGCCAATCTCTCAGAATCAACAGTGCTATGGCAATGATCTGAGTGACCGTCTTCAGTTTTCCAAGCTTGCTGGCACTGATCACTACGCCTTCGGCGGCAGCAATCGCTCTTAACCCTGTGACTGCAAACTCCCGGGCCAGGATAATCCAGACAATCCAGGCTGAAACGAGGTTTAACTCGACCAGGGCAATCAGCGCGGCTGAAACCAGAAGCTTGTCGGCAAGCGGATCCAGAAATTTACCGAGATTGGTCACTTGTTTCAGCTTGCGTGCGAAATAACCGTCCAAACCGTCTGTCGCAGACGCCAGGCTAAATATCCCCGCGGCTACAAAGTCCTGATAAGGAAAATAAGCAGTACCGTCAGGCATTTTTACCAATAAAAAGGCCATAAACAAAGGTATCATGGCAATTCGAATCAGAGTCAGCGTGTTAGGCAGATTCACTCGAGCTCCTCCCCTCCCATATCATAGCTGTCCGCTTCTGTAATTCTGATCTGTATGATTTCACCAGCCAAATGTTTCTTCTGAACCTTGAGGTAAATCTGACCGTCAATCTCCGGGGCATCCCCCGCGCTCCGTCCGACCCATTCATCGGGGGCAGTCTGTTCTTCGAGAATGACCCGGATGATTTGCCCGACCCTTTGCTGCTGGATCTGATCTGCAATTTCCGTTTGGGTTGCCATAACAGCATTTTTGCGGGCTTCCCGGATCTCAGGCGGCACCTGGCTCGCCATGTTCGCAGCAGGTGTATTTTCCTCCTGAGAATAAGCAAAAACCCCAATGCGGTCTAATTTCATTTTATTAACAAATAACAGTAAATGCTCGAACTGTTCTTCGGTTTCCCCAGGGAATCCGGTAATGAACGTTGAACGAATAAAGATACCCGGTACAGCCTCACGGAGCTTTCCGATCAGCGTTTCTGCTTCTTCGGCTGTATTTCTGCGGTTCATTTTTGAAAGTATGGCGTTATCGGCATGCTGAAGGGGCAAATCGATATAATTGCATATCTTGGGTTCCGTCGCAATCAGGTCAATCAGTTCATCAGATACTGCCTCCGGGTAACAATACATCAGCCGAATCCATTGTATACCGTCTATTTCTACTAGTTCCCCCAGAAGATCCGGCAGCCGGTAAGCGTGATACAGGTCAATGCCGTAACGGGTTGTATCCTGGGCTACCAGCGCAATTTCCTTCACACCCTCGCCGGCGAGCTTCCTTACTTCTTGTACGATTGACTCCATTGTCCTGCTGCGGTAGCTGCCTTTGATCTGCGGAATGACACAATAGCTGCAGCGGTTATCACAGCCTTCGGCTATTTTGACATAGGCAAAAAAAGAAGGGCTGAAACGGACCCTCGGCATCTCATTGTCATAAAGATAGTCCTGCTTTTCTTTTTTCCTGTATACTCTCTCGCTGCCGGAGCTTTCCAGGACCTCGGGGATTTTATCCAGATCCCCGTCCCCGAGCACACCATCAAGCTCAGGAAGTTCTTTAAACAGCTCTTCACCATAACGCTGAGCCAGACATCCCACAGCATAGACCTTCTTCTGAGCACCGCTATTTTTCAAATTGATCATTTCACAAAGGGTGTCAATCGATTCTGCTTTGGCATCTTCAATAAAACCGCAGGTATTTACAACAATCATATCGGCTTCAGACGGTTCGGCTGTTATCTCGAAGCCTTTCGCCAGCATGCCGGTTATTACTTCACTGTCAACCTGGTTCTTCGGGCACCCAAGGTTAATCACTGCAACTTTTTTCTTCAATTTCCAACCCTCTGAAATCGTTTTTTATCACTTTAGTATATATCAGGTTCCGACCTGCTGTCAAAACGAATGCTTTCTCTTTACCTTCCCTGATGGCTTCCCCGGAGACATCCTTTTGACTTTCCCTGTCACCTTGCCTGACGCCTCTGTGCGACTTCCCTGGTGCTTTTCTTTTTGATTTTCTTTGAGATTTCTTTTCTTATTCCCCAGGCTTCTTTGTTGTCTTTCTTTTTCCATCTTTTCGTTTTTTACGGTTCGCCGAGATTTTCTGCTGTCCTCTGTAATCTTTTTTTTATGTTCCTTATTTATTCGTGCCTTAGATAAAAGGTCTTTATTTACTTGCTCTTTATTGAGCTTGCCTTTAACAATATTTTTCTGTTTATTTTGGTTATAACCGGAATCTTGTTCCTTGTTCTGATCGGAATAGGCGGTTTTGCCTTTGGGCCTGATCAGACATTTGGGACCGAACCCTATCAAATCCGTCCTATCTGCTTCAACAAGGGCAGCGTGGACCAGTGCATATTTTTTTGGTTCTCTGAATTGCAGCAACGCTCTCTGCATTGCTTTTTCCGTTTTGCTTTTTGGAACATAAACCTTCTGCATAGTCAGCGGATCGAGCCCTGTATAAAACATTGCCGTAGACAGCGTTCCCGGAGTCGGATAAAAGTCCTGGACCTGTTCCGGCTGATAATGAATGTCCCGCAAGTATTCGGCCAGTTCAACGGCTGCTTCCAGCGTACTCCCTGGGTGGCTGGACATAAAGTAAGGAACAATAAACTGCTTCTTGCCAAGACGCTCGTTAATTTTAAAGAATTTTTCCCTAAACTGTTCAAAGGTTTTCCCGGCCGGTTTACGCATATCGTGCAGGACCTTAGGTGAGATATGCTCCGGAGCTACCTTTAGTTGACCGCTGACATGGTGTTCGAGCAATTCTTTAAGAAAATGCTCGCTTTTATCCGCCATGATATAGTCATAGCGAATCCCCGAGCGCACAAATACTTTCTTGACTTTAGGCAGTTTTCTGAGTTTCCGTAAAATCCCGAGGTATTCCTGATGGTCGATATGCAGGCTTTTGCATGGCGAGGGATGCAGGCATTGTTTTTCCTTACATGCGCCAGTTTTCAATTGCTTAAGACAGGCTGGCTGACGAAAGTTTGCTGTCGGTCCGCCAACGTCATGAATATATCCTTTGAAGTCTTCCAAATTGGTGATTCCCACAGCTTCGTGTAAGATCGATTCCTCGCTCCTGCTCTGAACGATTCTGCCCTGATGAAAGGTCAGCGAGCAGAAAGCACAGCTTCCAAAACATCCCCGGGAGCTGACAATACTGAATTTAACTTCCTCCAGCGCGGGTATTCCCCCGTCTCTATCATACATTGGATGTGCGTTTTTTAGATAGGAAAGACCATAGACTTTATCCAGCTCCGCCTGAGACAAAGGCATCTCCGGTTTATTCTGCACCAGATATTTTATGCCGTGCTGCTGGACGATGGTTTTCCCTCTGACCGGGTCCTGCTCCTGATATTGGATCTTGAAAGCTTCCGCATACTTTGTTTTGTCTTCTGCCGTCTTTTTGAAGGAAGGTATCTCAATATAGCCGTTGCTTACCTCTTCCAGAGAATCCGCCATATAGCAGGTTCCGGGGATATGGCGGATATATTTCACTTCCAAACCGTCATTCAGATACGCGGCAATCTCCACAATCTGCTTTTCCGCCATGCCATAGACCAACAAGTCCGCACTGCTGTCAATCAGAATTGATTTTCTGACGGTATCGCTCCAATAGTCATAATGGGCAAATCTCCGCAAACTGGCTTCTACACCGCCAATGATGATCGGAACGTTCTTATAGGCTTCCCGGATTTTATTGCAATAGACAATCGTCGCCCGGTCCGGCCGTAAACCCATTTTGCAGCCGGGTGAATAGGAGTCTTTTTCGCGTATTTTTTTATTGACTGAATAATGATTGACCATAGAATCCATATTGCCTGCTGACACCAAAAATCCGAGCCGGGGACGCCCAAGTCTCTGAAAATCTTCTGTCTTTTTCCAGTCCGGCTGAGGAATAATTCCAACCTTGTATCCTGCGTCTTCAAGGACCCTGGAAATGATAGCCGGACCGAAACTGGGATGATCGACATAGGCATCCCCGCTGACCAGGGCGAAGTCCACCTGGTCCCATCCCCGGCATTCCATATCTTCTCTGTTCACTGGCAGATAATTTACAGGCACTTGATTTTGCTCCTAACTATATCAGCATTAGCTTACTGCCATGCAGTTATCTAATATCAAACTGATTATTCAAATATTCTTTTGTCCTTCATTTAATCTATTGGATTCTAATCTTTGCAGCCGTATTTATTCTAAATCGATTTGACGTGATTCGCAAACATAGGAAGAGGGTATCCTGGTCTTCCGGTATACCCTCTTAACAATCTTATCTTATCAGCTTGGTGTAAAACTAACTTCCTGCAAGCTCTTTCACTTTATTCTCATCAATGATGTAGCTTCGAAGGACATCACCGGTCTTCCCGAGCGGCGGGACGTTATGTCCGTTCACTTTGAGTGACAGTCCGCCGGCGTTGCCGATCGATACAAATTCAATTTGCTTGTCAGCCTGCAGCGTTTGTATTGTTCCTGAAGGGATCGTCCCGCTCAAAGCCTGCTTGCCGTCCACATTGACCACGACCCAGCAATCAGCAGTAAACGTAAGCTCGGCGACAATGCCCTCATATTGTTCAGGCTGCTGAGACGGCTGCCCGGCATTTTGTTCCTGCCCGGCAGTATTCGTATTCTGCCCCGTACCG
The DNA here is from genome assembly GCF_001707455.1 of Dehalobacter sp. TeCB1. Taxonomy (NCBI): domain Bacteria; kingdom Bacillati; phylum Bacillota; class Clostridia; order Eubacteriales; family Desulfitobacteriaceae; genus Dehalobacter; species Dehalobacter sp. TeCB1. Next base: position 34,885 of record NZ_MCHF01000031.1, read on the forward strand.
GAATCGGCAGTATTTTGATCGCTCGCCTTCGGTGCAGCCGGCAAAGGGGTGGGTGTATAATGAAAAGTACCGGATTTGTTGCCCAAGTTTGACACAAAGATAATCCCGCCGACAATGATCACAGCCAGGATGGCCATTCCTGCAAGGACGACAGGTCTGAACCATACCTGATTGCTTGGAATCGGACTTAAGCGTGGCTCAATGTCAGGCTCAACTTCTTTGACCAAAGAAGCATTATAGCTATCTATAATCTCCTGCGGATTAATGCCAAGATGTTTAGCATACGTCCGTAAAAAGCCTCTGGTATAGGTGGTTCCGGGTAGCACGCCATAGTTCTCATTCTCCAGAGCTTCCAGATACCGCACTCTAATCTTAATGCTGTCTTCAACCTCCTGATAACTTAAACCTTTTTCTTCTCTGGCCTTCTTAAGAACGGCCCCTTCACCAGCCATTTCTACACCACCCTATTAATATTTAATTTAAATCAATTACCATAAGCAAACCGGTCATTCAAAAATTGTTTCAGTATTTCCAGTGATAATAACATAGATTCCTGAGAAATACATAAGGCATAGTCTTCAGATTCCTGATTGGGATAACCATACAGCTGGTCATAGTATTCCATAATAAGATACCGGGCAAAGTCTTCGTAAGCCTGTTTCTGCAGAGAATCATAAAGCTGATCAATCTTCTTTCGTCCCAGTCTTTTCGTCAGTCTGTCCAGAGCCGTTTTAAGTTCTTCAGTTATTCCCGGGTTATCCGTATACTCGAGCATCAACCGTTTGGCTCTGTTGTCCAGCGAATCATAAACAAGAACGGAAGTTCCCTGCTGCATGGCCTTAAAAACTGCGTCAGGGAGTGTGATTTTGCCGATGCGCCGGCTTTCGCATTCCATCACCAAATACAGATCTTGATTATAGCGATGAATTTCCTCGTAAAGCAAAGATTCAAACGTTTTTTGAGTAGGCTGAGCACCAAGACCAATGCAGCCAAAAACTGAACCGCGATTATTGGATAGCCCCTCAAGATCAATGACCGGATAACCCTCTCCCTTGAGTTTTTTCAGCAACTCTGTTTTTCCGGTTCCGGTATTCCCTTTCAGGACGACAACCTGATGATGAAATCCAGTCTCAAAAAAGGAAACAATCGAATGCCTATAGGCCTTGTATCCGCCAATCAGCCGAAATACCGGCAACCCCATCAGGTCGAGTACTGCAGCCAAAGACTTGCTTCTCATTCCTCCGCGCCAGCAAAAGAGCAGAATCGGTCTTTTCCCGGCAGCTTCTTCAACTTGCTTATATAAATCCGGCAGTTTTCGGCTGACAATCTCTAATCCGATATCTCTGGCTTTTTGGGGAGACTCTTTGGTATATATCGTTCCAATGACGGCTCTCTCTTCATTATTGAAGATTGGTATGTTTACCGCTCCGGGAATCGTTCCTTCCTCAAATTCGTTTTTTGACCTCACATCTATATATAATGCATCTGATAGCTCAGAACATTCATCGATGGAAATTTCACGCAGCATAATCTTCCCCAATCTTTTTTATTCTACAGTATTTTAACTAATCCTTCCTGAAATTAACCAAAAAGCGCAAATATTTGGTAATCATGGCTAAGAATTTAAGTTTTTCCCGAATTTTTGTTCAAATTGGCCTTTGGTCATCAAAACTTCCCTGGGTTTCGAGCCTTCATGCTGGCCGACGACCCCTTTTTCCTCAAGCATATCAACGATTCTAGCCGCCCTGGAATAGCCAATCTTTAGTCTGCGCTGAAGCAAGGACACGGATGCCGTATTGCTCTCCATAAAGATATTTGCAGCCTTGTAGAAAAGTTCATCTTCCGGCTCCTCAGAATTTCCGGAACTCAAGCTCACCTCCGGAATTTCAAAATACTCCGGCTTGGCCTGTTCCAGCAGATAATCCACAATATTTTTGACTTCCTTGTCTGACAGGAAACAACCCTGGACCCGAATCGGCTTGCTGATCCCGATTGGATGATAGAGCATGTCCCCGCGGCCGAGCAGTTTTTCTGCACCGCCCATATCCAAAATAGTTCTGGAATCGATCTGGGAAGAAACCGCAAAAGCGATTCTGGAAGGAATATTGGCTTTGATCAGACCGGTGATGACATCAACCGAGGGTCTCTGCGTCGCAACAATCAGATGAATACCTGCTGCCCTGGCCATCTGGGCCAGCCGGCAGATAGACTCTTCAACCTCTCCCGGAGCAACCATCATCAAATCGGCTAACTCGTCGATGATGACGACAACATACGGCAGCGGCTTCGATTCAGTATCCTTTTTTTCACTAACCAGGAAATTATATCTGACGATATCGCGAACTCCGGAAGCTGCAAAAAGTTCATATCTTGTCTCCATTTCGGTAACAATCCACTTCAAAGCTCCGGCGGCTCTCTGTGGCTCTGTTACCACAGGAGAGATCAGATGCGGAATTCCATTGTAATTGGCCAGTTCAACAACTTTGGGATCAATCAGCAACAGTTTTACTTCATCCGGTTTTGCTTTATAAACGATACTTCCGATAATCGTATTGATGCAAACCGATTTTCCTGCTCCGGTCGCTCCGGCAATCAGTAGGTGTGGCATTCTCGTCAGATCGCCGATAATTGGCGTGCCAGTGATATCTTTGCCGAGCGCCAAACTAAGCTTGCTTGGTGAGTCCTGAAAATCTTCCGTTTCCAGCACTTCCCGGAAATGAACAATGGCAATCTCCTTATTCGGGACCTCTATCCCAACTGCAGACTTTCCCGGGATCGGCGCTTCCATCCGCACATCGGAGGCTGCCAGGCTCAGTGCAATATCATCTGAGAGGCTGGTAATTTTACTGACTTTGACACCAGGTGCAGGCTGAACCTCATAGCGGGTAATCGTCGGCCCCTGTGTGACTCTTGTGACTTTGACCCTGACCCCGAAACTGGCCAGCGTATCTTCCAGCAGACGGACATTATCGGCAATGTCCTTGCCGCTTTTTTGGCCTTTTTTCATTGATTTATGGACAAGATTCAAAGGTGGCAGCCTGTAATGTTCGTTCTTCTCGGTCTGTCTGGAAATAGGCGTCCCGGTAAGCTTGCCCGGCGGTGCCGCTGCAGTCTCCATGCCTCCTGCTGAATCCCCTAAATTTCCAGTCCTTCTTTCGGCTGAATCGTCCATCCTTGTGTTAATCAGGTAATGATCCGTTTCCGACTGCGGAACCTGCTTGTTTTTTTTATTCCGTTCTTCTCCTCGATTCCGTTCTTCCCCAAAAATTTCGATCACCGGGCTACTCTGCTTTGAATCGAAATAATCACCCGGGGTTGGGGACTTTACAGGCTCACCTTTCTTTGCTGCGGCAAACATGCTGTTCCGGTCATCCTCTTTGCGCTTCTGTCTTTCTTGGCGTCCGTCCGCCAGTACTTGCAGAAAATCCCTGATGTGACGATCGACCATCTGTGCGAAACTTGCTGTGAGGGACAACAGGTCTTTGATCGTCCCGACCAGAGAGCGGTTCATTACCAGGATGGCGCCGATCAAGGCCAGCACTGCCAGAATCACATAACCACCTGTCACGCCGACCAGCATGACCAGCATGATACTGATCACCGCGCCAAGAAGGCCACCTCCTAATCCTGCTTTGCCAAGCTCAAGCAGCCCTGCAGTATCATACGCAGCAGATGACCCGAGATGCAGGAATCCTTCCGCTACGAGCCATAATAAAACCGCACCGATTATCCTGGATTTCATACTTCTCCGGTTGTTGCTCATCAGGCTGATCCCGATAACTCCGAGGATGATAAAAATCCCGACACTGCCATCGCCTGCCGCAATCCTGAGTGCTTTAATCATCAGCGTGACAATAGCACCCTTACTGTTGGAATAGAGCATGACGAATCCCAGACAGGCCAAGCCCATCACCAGGATTCCAATAATCTCATTTCGAATCGTATCATGAACGGACTGTCTTTTTTTACGTGACCCCCGTCGGTTCTTTTTTGTCGTCTTCGTCGCCAACGTTCCAAACCCCCAGCTTTTCATTACAACAGTAATATTTCCACAATTCTAAGCTAATTCCTTTAATTATTCAACATATAAGGCCTTTGAATAATTCCTTGTTGAGTCCTCGATATCATTTTTACCTATATATGATGGTTATATGATGGTATATATAATGTAAAGTATTTATCACCCAAAAACAAGAAATTCTCAGGACAATCAACCCTTATTTGATAAGATTCTTAAAAAGCACAGGATATTAATAAGTCTTTAGTCCTATCACATCGTGACTTACGGTGAATTGTTTCAATTGTCAAACTGTTGTAAATTTGTAATACAAACCAGAACACTAAAAAACGAAAATATATTATTAAAGGGAGAGATTATCATGATGTTATACCTTGTTCAATTCCTTCAAAGATTCCAGAAAGATGAAAAGGGTCAGGCACTTACAGAGTACGGTCTTATTATCGCTTTAATTGCAATTGTTGTAATTGGCGCGGTCACCGTTATCGGTACAAACTTGGATAGTATTTTGGATTCAATTGGCACTGCTCTCAAACCAGCATCATAATCTTTTGGGTTCTCAGAGAAAGCTCTACTGTCAGAGAACAGTAGGGCTTTCTTAAACTAAGAAAGGTTACCTCTCTTATCAGGTATTCAAACAGTCTTTGAATTGTTAATTTTCCCATATCTGCTCAGTGATATTTGGGTTGATGGGGCGAACGTTTATTAGAATCTGCATTGGGAGGGTATTGAAAAATGCTAAAAAAATTAATAAAATCCTCCAATGGCCAGTCTCTTGTCGAATTTGCGCTGGTCCTGCCCATCTTTCTGCTCCTTGTCTTTGGCGTGGTTGAGTTTGGGCGGCTCGGCTATTCCTACGTGACTCTCAATAACGCTGTCCGAAGCGGTGCCCGGACAGCCAGCTTAAGCGGATTGGATAGCGCTATCCAGGCTTCAGTGGCTGATTCCGCCCCCTTGTTAGACCGCAACCTGCTGACCATTCAGATCACCCCAATTGAGTCCAGCAGACATTCCGGCTCAAATGTTACGGTATCTGCCTCTTATCCTGTATCTCTTACGACTCCGGTATTAAATCATATTCTTCCGGATCCGGTTGTGATCCATGCGAGCCTGTCCATGCGCATTGAATAGGAGTATTTGCTATGAAGAATCATCCCTTCAAAAATGAAAAAGGCAGTATTGCCGTTCTTACGGCAGTACTTTTAGTTGTTCTTCTGGGCTTTGGTGCCCTATGTACAGATATGGCCGTTCTCTATGTGGAAAAAGCAAGGTTACAGAATGCGGTAGATGCAGCAGCGTTAGCAGGCGCTCAAAAATTACCGGATAGTCCGCAGGACGCTTATCTAACTGCTGCAGAATATGCTGCCAATAATGATGTCTCCCTTCCCTCAATTTCGATATCCAATCATAACCGGGAAATTGAGGTATCTGCTTCTGAAGAACATTCCATGTTTTTGGCCAAAGCACTGGGTATTACCAAAGGAAAAGTCAGTGCACGTTCCAAGGCAGGTGTTTACCCTGTCCGCAGTATCGCCGGAGCCGCTCCTTTAAGTGTTACGATACAGGACTTTGTCTATGGCCAGGAATATACACTGAAAAATGCCCCTCCGGAAGGTGAAACCGGCTGGTATGGTCCTGTCAGGTTGGATGGATCAGGTGCCAGCACCTACGAAGATGCACTCGCCTACGGAAATAATACCCCGCTATCTGTCGGCCAGACCCTGCAGATAGAAACCGGTAATATGAGCGGTCCGACACGAAAAGGTCTTGATACCCGGCTTGCTTCCGATACGCGTGTCCCTGGGAATACTTTTACTGATCATGACAGCAATGCTCCCGAGATTGTCTTTATCCCTATCGTAGAAGTCCTCACTCGATCAGGTGAATCCATCCAGGAAGTCAAGATTCTTGGATTTGCAGCCTTTTTTATTGAAAATGTGACCCGAAATGGCAATGACTGTTTTATCACGGGGCGTTTTTTAAAGACCTGTTCCACACTCGGCAAAGAAACAAGTTCAATTATTGATGACGGAAATAACCCCGTACAGGATTACGGTTTATATTCTATAAAACTGCTAATGAATTGAGGGATGACTAGTGAAAAGAAAATTCTATGTTTTTATGGCGATTATCTCAGGACTGATTTTTAGCTTGGCTGTCTTTTTCTACCTAAACTATGGTTCGGGAGCATCAAGCCAAGACTTAAAACCACTGGTTGTTGCAGCAGCGGATATTTCCTCCCGAAGTATCCTAAAGGCTGATCAGCTCCAAATCAAACAAGTTCCGCTTTCAGCCTATCCTCAGGGGGGGGCCTCTACCGTGAAAGAATTGACAGGCCGGGTACTCCTGGTTGACGTCAGTCAGGGTGATGTACTGCTGAGTCCTATGCTTGGAGATCCGTACCAAACCGGCAGCAGTTCAGGTGCCTCAGCCGACAGCTTTTCACTGACTGTTCCTTCAGGTAAAAGAGCCGTTGCTATTCCTGTCGATCTGGTGGGCAGTGTCAGCTATAAGGTAAAGCCCGGTGACCATGTGGATATCCTGATTACCATGGATATTAAGGATAGCCAGGGAAATCAAAGAACAATTACTTCTTTAGCTGCCCAGGATGTTTTGGTCTTAAACACGGGTGATACCATTCTCAAAGAAGGAGAAACTGCCGAAAATCCTGGCTCTTATGTCCTTGCTATGAGTGTTTCCCAGTCTATGGCCGTAACACTGGGCAGTGAAAAAGGTTCCATCCGCTTACTGCTGAGAAACCCCGCCAATAAAGAAACTTACACCGAAGCACCCATTGATCCTAATGTCTATACAAACGCCGATTATTTCAGTCATTATAAATAAAAAGGAGGTATAGCGCATGCAAGGTATACGGATTCTCATTGTTGATGATATCAGAAATACCCGCGAAAACATTCGCCGGATCCTTGCTCTTGATTCCGGCTTTGAAGTCATCGGCGAAGCAGGCTGCGGTTCTGAAGCAATCCGTCTGGCAGAATTGTTGAAACCGGAAATTATTTTAATGGATATCAGCATGCCCGACATTGACGGGATAAAAACAACAGAACTGCTTTCTTTCCGCATTCCAAATACCTCCATTATTATGATGTCCGTTGAAAACGACCCCGACCATATGACCAAAGCCATGATGGCCGGAGCCAAATCTTATATCGTCAAACCGTTTACCGGCAAAGAACTTACCAGTACAATCCTGAACGTGTATCACAAGGAAAGCCGCAAAAGAGAAATGATCAATTCCCCTCTGTCCCCCGATTCCGCTGTAAAAACATCCGACACTGCAGCAAAAGTAATCAGTATTTTCAGCGCCAAGGGAGGGGTAGGCAAAACGACGACCGCTGTGAACCTCGGTGTTGAATTGGCGAAGTCATCCAAAGTCCTTTTATTAGACTTGAGCCTGCAATTTGGGGACATCGCCTCCTTCTTAAATCTTGTTCCGAAAAGAACCATTACCGATCTGGTCCAGGCCGGTTCGATCAAAGAAGAAGATATCCGGCTTCATACCCTTAGCCATTCTTCCGGACTGGAAATCCTGGCGGCTACGAATCGCCCTGAATATGCAGAAAAAGTAACCACAGAACATATTGAGCAAATCCTGGAAGAAATTAAACCCCATTATGATTTTGTAATTCTTGACAATACCAGCCGTTTTGATGATATCAGCCTTGCCGGCTTAGAGGCCGCAGACGAGATCTGGGTTGTGGCCGGCATGGACATTCCGTCAATCAAAAATACCAAGCTGGCGCTGGAAATCATGCACACGCTTGAGTATTCCCCAAAAATCAAGTTAATTCTAAATAAATTTGAAAAGAAAATCGGTATCAGCATGAAGGATATTGAAAGCAGTCTCGGCCTCAATGTAACCTATCTTATTCCTTATGAAGAGCAGCTCACATCTGTGCTTAATAAAGGTGTACCGTTTGTTGAGGCTTTAGCCCGTTCGGCTCCCGCTCTGGAAATTAAAAAAATGGTGAGTACGCTAGGTGTTAATTCGGAAATTACTAAAAAAGGTCAGGACAGCAAAGAAACCAGCCGTCTTTCCTTTTTAAGATTTGGAGGTTGATCGCATGTCGCTCCTTAGCCGTTTAGAACAGGAAAGAGGTAAAGAACGCGAAAGAACCGGATCAGAGAAACAAAGCCTGATTGAAATCAGACAAGCCTTTACCTCTTCTCCTTCCTCTCAGCCCGTTGATCCCTGGAGGGAGCTCAAAAGCATTATCCATAAGGAAACCATCAAAAATATTCAACTCAATGATGTTGATCCTCAAGAAGTCGAGCCGATCGTTCAAAAAGTCATAGACCAGTATGTTGAAGCCAACGGTGCCCTTCTGCCCCGGAATGAAAGGCAAAGAATCGTTCAGGAAGTGGTAGATGAGATCCTTGGTTTTGGCCCCATTTCCCCGCTATTAAATGACGACAGTATTTCAGAGATTATGGTCAACGGACCAAGTCAGGTCTACGTAGAACGTCATGGGATTGTCGAACTATCCAATGTAACTTTTAATGATGACCAGCATGTTCAGCATATTATTGAAAAAATTGTCGCGCCGATTGGCCGAAGAATTGATGAAAGTCAGCCAATGGTAGATGCCCGTCTGCCGGATGGTTCCAGGGTAAATGCAATTATCCCGCCTTTGGCGCTTAAAGGGCCCACCATCACGATCCGAAAATTTTCACGTGACCCCTATCGTGTCGAAGATCTGATTAATTTTGGCACAATGACCAGAGATATGGCACTTGTCTTGGAAGCCTGCGTCAAGGCCAGACTGAATATTGTCGTTTCCGGCGGTACCGGGTCAGGTAAGACCACAACCTTAAACGTCCTATCTTCCTTTATTCCGGACCACGAGCGGATCATTACCATTGAAGATGCTGCTGAACTGCAGCTTGATCAAAGCCACTTGGTAACGCTTGAAACCCGGCCGCCAAACATAGAAGGAAAAGGTGCCATCACCATTCGTGACTTGGTCAGAAACACGCTGCGTATGAGGCCTGACCGGATCATCGTCGGTGAAGTCCGCGGCGGAGAAGCCTTGGATATGTTGCAGGCCATGAATACTGGACACGATGGTTCCCTGACCACAGGTCATGCTAACACCCCGAGGGACATGCTCTCCCGTCTCGAAACCATGGTTTTAATGGCAGGCATGGATTTGCCGATCCGGGCCATCCGTGAGCAAATTTCCAGTGCGATTGACTTAGTTGTTCAGCAAAGCCGGCTCAGGGACGGCACCCGGAAAATTACTCATATCACTGAGGTCCTTGGTATGGAAGGAGACACCATTGTCACCCAGGATATCTACAAATTTGAACAAAAAGGTGTTGATTCCAATGTCCACGTCCTCGGTGGCTTTAAGGCTACCGGTGTCCGCCCCCGCTTTATGGATACGCTGGCTGCCACGGGCCAAATCCTGCCGGACAATATTTTTGTTAGTTGATTAGCCATCTATGGCCGTCGGAGGTATTTATATGACAAAGGTCATCGTCGTGGCCTCGATTATGGGATTTATCCTAATATACTCACTGATCATGGCCCTGAAACCAAAAAATGAAAGCGTTGAAGATAAAGTTAAGCGACTGGTGGCAGAAAAAGAAGATACCCCGGTTAAAGCCAAAAAGGCTGCTTCCTGGAAAGAGTATCTGACTTCCCTGTCCAAATATACACCTCGGAAATGGGGCAAACAACTTGATAAAGATCTTTACAGCGGTGACATTGGGTTAACTGGCAGAGAATTCATCGTAATGCAAATTTTCTTGTTCATTCTTACTTTCCTTATCGCCTTAATTCTCCTGCCTTTGAGTGCTGTTTTTATTGTTCTGCCACTGTTAAGTTTGATCTTTCCCAAGCTATATATCAGCAGTGCTAAAAATAAAAAAATAAAAAAATTCAATAACCAGCTGCCGGATATACTTCTGACCCTTGCTAATTCCTTAAAAGCCGGTTTTAGTTTATTTCAAGCCATGGAAATGGCAGCCCAAGAAATGCCAGATCCGCTCTCCTCCGAAATCAAAATCACCCTGAAAGAAATGGCCTATGGGGAATCTACCGAAAATGCTTTGTTAAATCTCTCGCAGCGGGTTGAAAGCAAAGACCTGGAATTAATGGTAACTGCCATCCTGATTCAACGGCAAATTGGTGGTAATCTAGCCGAAATTTTAATCAATATTCACGATACGATTCAGGAACGTTTACAGATTCAAGGCGAGATCAAAACACTTACTGCTCAAGGCAGATTGTCGGGATATATTATTGGTGCTTTGCCTATCTTAATTGGCCTGGTTATCACGATGATGCAGCCTTCATTTATGATGCCGCTGTTCCAGGATCCACTCGGAATTATGTTATTATGCTGTGGCGCTGTTCTGGAAATCATCGGTTTTATCGCCATCAGAAAGATTGTTAATATTAAATTCTAGGGGAGATTGTCATGGAGTCAATCTTGATTTTCAGTGGTTTTTGCCTTATTTTCTTCTTAGTTCTGGCGATTCTGTCCAGGAAACAGCCTTCTCTTTCCCAGAGCAGGATTATGCGTTCCCTTGGAAGATCTTCAGTGCCAACAGAAAATGAAGAAAATCAAAAAGAAAAATCCAAAAAAGACAAAAGCAAGCAAGATAAAAACAAGCAAGAAAAATCCGAGAGCAGTTTTTTTCGCAGATTAATTACTGTCTTCTCAAAGAATAACAAAGAAACGGACCAGAACGACCAGGAATTAATTGCAGCCGGATTAAAAGGGTGGTCGTCAGCTGAATGGAAAGCGCTTAGGTTCATCCTTGGCCTATGCTTTGCAATAGCAGCTGCTGCTTTAAGCTTTATATTAAGCTTTCCAATCCTAACAAAAATTGAATTTCCATTATTTTGTTTTGTTATTGGAAATATTGCTCCCAATTTCTGGCTTAAATCAAAGATCAAACAACGTAAAAGTGAGATTCTTCGTACGCTTCCTGACATCCTAGATCTCGTTATGGTCAGTGTCGAAGCCGGACTTGGCTTTGATGCAGCGATGATGAAAGTCGTAGAAAAACAAAAAGGCATTCTTGCTGAAGAGTTCAACCTGGTTCTGCAGGAAATCAAAATCGGCAAACCACGCCGGGAAGCTTTGAGAGACATGGCCAAAAAAAATGACGTAGAAGATTTAAGCAATGTAATTGCCTCATTGGTTCAAGCTGACCAGCTCGGTATCTCTATGGGAAATGTCCTCAGGAATCAGTCGGCACAAATCCGTCTGAGAAGAAAACAACGCATACAAGAAGCTGCGCAAAAAGCCCCCGTAAAGATGATGGTTCCACTTGTTTTCTTTGTTTTTCCAAGCCTTTTCATCGTGATACTTGGCCCGGCAATCATTAATATCATGGATATTTTGGGTAAATAATTTTTTGTCTGTGGACGAAGAATATTCAAAGAATAATCTAAGATTCTCTCTAAGAAAAACGAGGAAATCGACTAATGAAAGAGTTAACTGTTATCAACCAAAGAACACAAAAGAATCTTGGGACGGTTCTAGTGGCTGACACCTTTTTCACCAGACTGAGAGGTCTGCTGGGAACCAGGCAATTGGATGATTTTCATGGTATGTTGATTAATCCCTGCAACCAGGTCCACATGATCGGGATGCGCTATCCCCTCTCTGTCTGGTTTGTCAGCAAGGATCTGAAAATTGTCAAAATCATTGATGATCTCTCTCCGAAAAAGGTCTCCCCATGCATCAAGAATGCCGCTTTTGTGTTAGAGTTCCCACATAACTGGGCAGATTCCACTGGAAGCATGGAAGGTGACAAGCTTGAAATGCAGTTTTAATTCTCTCGTATTTCTCTCTTGTCTTATTGTCTTTAGGAATATATCGCTTTATCAAAAGAAATAAGTGTCTGCAAAAGTGTTATTAGTGTTATTAATGATAGCTCGTATTCAGAGCTTTTCCAGTTTCACTTGCCTTGCCGCAAAAGGACAGAGCAGCGTAATGCTCTGTCCTAACTATATGCAATTACAATTTATTCACTTGTTATTTCGCTCCAAAATCAATTTTACTATATAATAGAATTAATAAAAGCAATTCTTGGTACTAAAGGAGCTCTCAATGAAAAATACGATAATTTTAGCCTGCCTTTTCCTACTTTTATTATCTGGTTGTTCTAAAAACGCGCCGACAACAACTGCTCAACAGACTGATTCTTCAGCAGTGGCCAGTAGTTCCAGCTTATCTTCAAAAACTCAGCCATCAACGCCCAATAATGAAAACAGCCAGCAGCTGATATTATCAGCTAATCTCAAAGATATCTCAGCATCTGCAGACTTTCAGTACTTAAATTCTAAAAATCAAAGAAAAGTGAACATATCTGTTTCCAACTCTTCAGAGTATATATTCTCCGGAAAAGTGTATGTTACGTACCGGGACAGCGGCAACAAAATTCAAGGTACAGATACCCTTTTAATAAAAAGCTTATTACCGAGATCCAGTACCAGCTTGACATCATTGGCCATGGCCAATGCAAATCGTGCAGATTTTACGATTGACGGGGACTTTACAGTAAACTCTTCTGCAAAGCTTACTTACACTATCCTGTATACGCAGTCTGAAACGAACTCTCAGGTCTTATATATCCAGCCACCTTCTATTGATGAAAATGTTCTGACCGGTATTATTAGAGAACAGCGGGATCAGCTTTCAAACAGCAATCTTCGCAAGTTTAAAATCTTTTTCTACGATCCTTCGTATAAAGGACAGCAAGGTACTCAGCCTGCGGAAACCGACAGTGTCAAAGCCAAAGCGGATATCAGTTATATCGATGGTATTTCCGAACTTTACTTTATTGATTCCGGTAAAGTCGTACTTATACAATAGGACTTCTCGTTTTCTTCAAACAACAAGCTCACGATAATATAATCATAGGCGTACATGTACGCCTATGATTAGTTGGAACAGAGTATTTCTCTATAAATTTAGTAGAACCTACCAATTATTTGCGAAAGCGGGTAATTGCAGTTGTCAAAATTTCTGACTGTATTCTTAAATTATCTACAAGGGTTTCAACCTGATCGACGATTTCCGCTTGTTGCTTTGTAGCAATAGCAAGTTCCATTGCACTTTCTGAAGTTTTTTCTGCAATCTGGGCTACTTCGCGAGACTGATGTGCGCTTTTGTCAATGCCCTCCATTTGATGATCGACAAGTTTTGATATTTGTTCAACGCTACGTGCCACTTCAAGAATTGTTTTTGTCATTTTTTCTATTACTTCATTCGTCCTGGATCCTTTATGCGCTTCCATATCTGCATTTTGAACTTGTATTGTAATTTGATTCACAACATTTAACACTTCAGCCTGGATATTCTCAATAAGACTTGAAATTCCTTGAACGGCATTTGCGCTTTCATCGGCTAATTTTCGTACCTCTTCGGCAACGACCGCAAATCCTCTGCCATGTTGTCCTGCTCGAGCAGCTTCAATGGAAGCATTCAATGCAAGTAAATTTGTTTGTTCCCCAATGTCTCCTACTAACTGGATGATCTGACCAACTTTCTTAGCATTATCTTCGAGACTTTTAACAATTTCAAGTGATTGCTGGTTTCCTTTGGCTAGATTATTAATTCCCTCAACTAAAGAACGAATTACTTCTTTACTTTCTGTTAGTTCCATTAACATTTCTGCCGAGACTTTTTCAGAAGACTTGGCATAATTTTGTACTTCTTTGGCAATAAGAGTGACCTTTTCAACTGATTCTGCAGTTGATTGAATCGCAATCGAGGAAGTTTCTGCACCTGCAGATATTTCTGTGATGGTATGTACAATAGAGTCGGCTTGGTGAGAAGCAGCCGATGACGCTTTTAAAATTTCAAACATATTCTCATTGGTCTTCGCACAATTTGTTTCAATACTCTGGACAATTTCCCTAAGATTATAAAGCATATTGTTAAAAGCTATTCCTAATGAACGAATCTCATCATCAGTGTTTGATACTTCAACATCACAACCGATATCCCCTTCAGATGCCTGATTTGCAGCTTTTTCTAACTTCTGCAAAGGTTTAATGATAAAACTTGCCATAAAGAAGGAAAGTAAACCCGACCAGAAAACCCCTAGTACTAAAGTCGCAATCGTAAATATAACCTCATTAATATTCGGAACAAAATTGGGTTGAACAAAATAGATAAAAAATGCACTTGTAGAATAAGTAACAATTGCCAGAATAATAACAAATAAGGAAATCTTCTTTCTAATGCTAAATTGATGGTTCTTTGATTTTTTCATTAATCTGCGCTCCTCTTAAGCAAAAATCTTTGTCGCCAAAACTAGAAAATCTTGCTGCGTTTATTGTTATTTCGCAACAATCTCAATGAGCAGGCGATAGTTATATTTTCTATCAATTACATTATAATGTAAATATTACTTTTTTTGAAGTAATGTTTTGAATTAATTATGAAGAGACTACATCCTACGATGTAGTCTCTAGTTTACCGTCGCAACGTCTTATCTTCTTGCAGTATCGTGCCCCAGAAGGATACTCAAACTTCCTAATTGAACACCCTTTGCAAATAAGAAACAGAGCACCAAAATAGATGCTCTGTTCTTAATTACCTGGCAACGTGCTATTTTCCCTTGCAGTATCGTCGCCCCAGGAGGTCTTAACTTCCGTGTTCGGGATGGGAACGGGTGGTACCCCTCCGGTATAGTCACCAGATCTTTTCGAGGCTCGAGGTTTGAAGCTCAAGGTTCGATCTAGTTGGAATCGGCTTACCGATTCCTTCTTTAATCTTTCCCGTGCTTCTAGCTCGTTCTCTCAAAACTGCACAACAAATCAGCTTCATGCATTCAATCATCAATCTAGGAATCTAAAGGTCAAGACCTCGACCTATTAGTACCGGTCCGCTCCACATGTCACCATGCTTCCACTCCCGGCCTATCAACCTGATCATCTTTCAGGGGTCTTACCAGATTAACTCTGTGGGAAATCTCATCTTGAAGCTGGTTTCGCACTTAGATGCTTTCAGCGCTTATCCATTCCGGATATAGCTACCCAGCTATGCCTCTGGCGAGACAACTGGTACACCAGTGATCCGTCCAACCCGGTCCTCTCGTACTAGGGTCAGATCTCCTCAAATTTCCTGCGCCTGCGACGGATAGGGACCGAACTGTCTCACGACGTTCTGAACCCAGCTCACGTACCGCTTTAATGGGCGAACAGCCCAACCCTTGGGACCTACTACAGCCCCAGGATGCGATGAGCCGACATCGAGGTGCCAAACCTCCCCGTCGATGTGAACTCTTGGGGGAGATAAGCCTGTTATCCCCAGGGTAGCTTT
>NZ_MCHF01000032.1:0-2988 GCF_001707455.1 Dehalobacter sp. TeCB1
CCTGAGCCAGGATCAAACTCTCCATAAAAACTATTTACGGAGCTTGATTCAGCTCGTTTGTTTACCAAAAATTCATTGACGAGTCTAGCTTTTAATTCATTCTTGTTGTTCAGTTTTCAATGACCTTGATTTCCTTTTGGCTCGCTGTGTCCCGAGCGCTTAGTTATAATAACAAAGTTACCGGTACCTTTCAAGCATCTTTATCCCAGTTTAAACATCACTAGGTCAAGAATGCTTCGTTTTTTCTACAAAATTCTACGAATATCTAAAGGATAATCATTTTCTTAATTAAATATTCATCTTTATTAATCTTCTCTGGATTTCATGGTAGGAAATAAGATAACGTCCCTGATAGAGGCTGAATCTGTCAGAAGCATGACGAGCCTGTCAATCCCAATGCCAAGTCCGCCTGTAGGCGGAAGTCCATATTCAAGCGCTTGAAGAAAGTCTTCATCCATCATGTGCGCCTCATCGTCACCCTTTTCTCTTTCCAGAACCTGTTTTTCAAATCTCCCTCTCTGATCAATGGGGTCATTTAACTCCGAGAACGCATTTCCTGCCTCTCTACCATAAATAAATACCTCAAACCTGTCCGTATACTCAGGATTTTCTGCATTCCTTTTAGCAAGAGGAGAAATTTCTACAGGATGACCGATGATAAAAGTTGGTTGAATAAGTTTTGGTTCAACAAATTCTTCAAAAACCTCATTGATAATTTTGCCCTTGGTTTCCAGGGCATTAATTTGCAGCCCTTTCTCCATGGCAACTTTTCTGGCTTCTTCATCGGTTTCAATTTGGGTAAAATCTATTCCAGCATACTCTTTAATTGCGTCAAGCATCGGCAAGCGGCGCCAGGGCTTCGCGAAATTAATCTTTTCACCCTGATAAGTAACTTCCTGGGTATGAAGAACTTTCTCCACAATATAAACGATCATATCCTCTGTAAGGTTCATAATGTCTTCATAATTTGCATAAGCCTGATATAGTTCCATCATGGTAAATTCAGGGTTATGCTTAATCGAAATTCCTTCATTCCGGAAATTACGGCCAATTTCAAATACCTTTTCAAAACCGCCCACAATCAGCCTCTTAAGCGGAAGTTCCAGAGCTATCCTCATGTATAACTGCATATCAAGCGCGTTATGATGCGTAATAAAAGGCTTTGCAGTCGCGCCGCCTGCGATCGGAAGCAGCGTAGGCGTCTCAACCTCCAGAAATCCTTTCTCTTCCAGGTATTCACGCATCGTTCTAATAATTTTATTTCTGGTGATAAATGTTTCCTTCACTTCTGCATTCATGATCAAATCAAGATAACGCTGACGGTAACGGATATCGACGTTGGTAAGCCCATGAAACTTTTCCGGCAGCGGTCTCAGCGATTTTGATAGCAATGTAATATCCTCAGCCTTTATTGAAATCTCGCCTCTTTTGGTACGGAAAACGCTGCCGCGGACGCCGATAATATCACCAATATCAAACGTCTTTATCGTGTCAAACATTTCTTCGCCGAACGCATCAACCCGAATATAGATCTGGATTTTCCCCTGAAGGTCTTGAATGTGCACGAAAAGAACTTTCCCTTGATCTCTTTTGGACATGATTCTTCCGGCTGCGCTGACATCCTGCCCTTCCAGCTCATCAAAATTCTCGATAATGCCTTGTGATAAATGGGTTCTCAAGTAATGGTCCGCATAGGGCTCAATACCTTTCGCCCTGAGATTGTCCAGCTTGTCCAAGCGAATACGCATCAGTTCATTAATATCCAGATTTTCCATCGTTTTTTCCCCCAACATCTGTTTCAGTTCAATACTATATTATACCAAACAAGGCTATCCAACTAGTACCTTATCAGCTCTAAAACACATGTAAACCGTTGAGGAAAATTTTCGGATGGCAAGGAAATGAAGGGCAACGCAGTCATACAAAAATTTAACCAGCGGAAACATGTAGATTTAGTGTTCACATAATACCAATACCCTGTAAACACTATCCAGCCCGTAACACCATCACGCGGTATTACGGGCTAAAATTCAGCTTCATTTTGTTGAAATGGACCATTGAACGAACAAATTTTTTAATAGAAAGCAGCAAATAAACTAACGGATATCTACAATTTCATAACGAAGCATTCCTGCCGGAACATTAACCTCAACAACGCTGCCTTTAATTTGTCCAAGAACAGCTTTGCCAACCGGTGATTCATTGGAAATTTTATTGACTGCCGGATCTGCCTCTGCCGAGCCGACGATGGTATACTCTTCTTCGTCCCCGTATTCAACATCTTTTAACAGCACTGTACTTCCTATGGCAACATGGTCTTTTTCATCATTGTCGTCAATGACTCTGGCATTTCTCAGCATTTTCTCGAGAGTAATGATCCTGCCTTCAATAAAAGCCTGTTCATTTTTAGCATCTTCATATTCTGAGTTTTCGGATATATCTCCAAACTCAATGGCTTGTTTAATCCTTTCAGCAACTTCTCTCCTTCTTTGGGTCTTTAGAATCTCCAGTTCTTCTTCCAGTTTCTTCAAACCATCAAGCGTTAAAATGACTTCTTTTTCGGGCATAAAAAATACCCCTCCCTCTTTTTCTTATGAGGTAATTTTTTTGAATCCTTTTATGTGAGACATTATATACACAAGTAAAATAAAATATACGCTGTAAATCTCTTCCTAGCTTTTTAATACTCGTAATTATAAGGAACCTCCATTTTATTGTCAAGCAAATTTACTTAATATTTTGATAGCCGGATTAATGGTCCGGGCATTCCATCGAGTAAATGCCTGAAAACAACGTCTTCATTTCTTGGTAACTTTTGATTTTCATGATCTGGTTCCGGTACTCTGCTGCTTTCCTCATACCCGGGTCTTTGACACTTGCATAAATATTAAAATCTTTGAAAGCCTTGAAAACAGGGCTTTTTTTGTTAGAAAATCGTCAAATTATTGCTATTTAGTATTGAGCAATTTGTGGTAATGTGTTATAATA
>NZ_MCHF01000033.1:0-49270 GCF_001707455.1 Dehalobacter sp. TeCB1
AGAGAGTGATAAACTAAGCCATTACATATAAGAATTGAAAAACCAGGAGAATGAGTCAATATATCTCATCTTCTGGTTTTTTGGTTGTGTGGTTTAAGCGAAAAACAAAGTGTTTTTCAGTGGCCTCATTCAAACCCCACTTTTCTTATTTTATTAAAATTTTTTAGAATTTAGAAGATAACTCCTAAAGCAATTAAAATTAATATTGCAATGGCAATGATCCCGACTCCAGCTCCACCATAAATAGGAGCTACGGGAGCAACCGGAGCTACAGGTGCCATAGGTCTGCAACAACATCCACCGCCGTATCTAAACATAATATTCTCCTCCTTTCAAAATTGATTTAAATTAGAAAACAATACCCAAAGCGATTAACAGAAGAATAATTACAACAACGATTGCAATACCACAACCACAACCACCGAGACCTCCTGCTGCGCCCCCAACTACTCCATCATAAGCCATTTTTTGAATGCCCCCTTTCCTCATAAAGAATAAACAGCTAGAGAATATAGCTCATAAGAATATCATAAGAACTTTATAGGCCAACTGATCTAATTTTATTTAGAGCCATTAACGTGTAAGTTAAATAAGTTATTCTCTAGTGTCCTTACACTATATGAGACACGACTGAGAAATGGTACTATATGGAAAAAAGGATAATAACTGCTAAAATGTTAGGGGCATATACGTTTGGAGTTTTACTAGGATTTTATTAAGGAACTTAAATAGGCTGAGTAACTGGTATTAGTTTCTTTATCAATAAAAAAATGAATTTTTGATCCTAGAAAACATGTGTATAGCGTGATGGGATAAAGCTTTTGTTCGAGTCTTGCTTTTCATTATGGTTTTTGTTATCCTTTTCCATTGGGGGCATTTTGTTTTTTTCAGTTAGTAATAGGCAGGAATATATAGATTAATAGAGAAAGTAACTTAGGTTTGGGCTAACCTTTGAAATTGGAGATATTGAAGAAATGTGGAAGGTGATTTGTGTTGAAGGGTTTTATGAAATCGTTGTTTGAATGGGTCGTCATCGTTGCAATTGCTTTTGTTCTCTCTTTGGTGATCCGAAATTATTTGATTGATACCCGAATCGTCCCGACCGGCTCGATGCTGCCTACGATTCAGCTTCAGGATCGTTTAATCGTGGATCGGTTCTTTTATAAATGCGGTGATATCAAGCGCGGAGATGTTATTGTTTTTGAAGCTCCCGAGTCTATGATGAAGGATGAGGACCTCGTCAAAAGAGTCATCGGCTTGCCCGGAGAAAAGCTTGAAGTCAAAAATGGAAAAGTCTATATTAATGACAAGGTTCTAGATGAGCCTTATGTCGAATATCCCGCTGATTATGAATATGGGCCTGAAAACGTGCCGGAGGATTCCTATTTCATGATGGGGGATAACCGTCCTGCCAGTTACGATAGCCATCGTTGGGGCGCCTTGCCCAAGGAGAAGATATTGGGAAGGGTCTGGATCAGGTACTGGCCTTTAGACAGTATGGGACCCCTGACCAAATTGCCTGAAGATTATTTGAAGTAGGATCAAACCGCAAAAACGATAACGCCAATAATATGGATATGCGAGGGATGCCCGATGGATCCAGTCTTCCTTTATGTCATCAGCGCAGTCATGGTCGGGATCATTCTCGGATTTGGGACAGGATTCAGTATCCGTGGAGGCCAAGCCAGAGGACTACTGGAAAAAGCCCGGACGCTTGAACAGGAGAATGAAAGGCTGCATGCGGAACTGAATCAGGAATATGAAAGAAGAATGCAAAATTCCGCTGTCATTTCTGAACTGCGTACCCGGCTTGAGATGGAGCAGACAGCGTATGAAGAGAAATTAACGCTTCTCAGTCATGCAAGGGAGGAGCTCAGTAACGGCTTCAAGGCCTTATCCGCTGAAGCGCTTAAGAATAACAATCAGTCCTTTCTCGAATTGGCAAAAGTTGTGCTTGAGAAGACCCAGGTCCAGGCTTCGGCTGATCTGGAAAAAAGGCAGACTTCTATCGATGAACTCGTAAAGCCTTTGCGGGAGTCGCTCGACAAAGTTGATCTGAAGATTAACGAACTGGAACAAAAAAGAGCAGGGGCTTATGAAGGGCTGCTTAAGCAAGTCGAAAATATGGCGTTCGGGCAGGAAAAGCTACAGCGGGAGACCTTGAAGCTGACTTCTGCTTTGAAATCGCCGACTGTCAGAGGACGCTGGGGAGAAATCCAGCTGCAGCGGGTTGTAGAACTGGCCGGCATGGTGGAGTACTGTGATTTTTACCAGCAGGAGGAAGTCAGCGGGGAGTCCGGTAGGCAGCGCCCGGATATGATTATTAGGCTTCCGGGGAATAAAACGATCGTCGTCGATTCCAAGGCTCCGCTCGCGGATTATCTCGAAGCTGTGGAAGCACTCGATGAAGACCAGAAGAGAACAAAGTTGTCGGGCCATGCCCGGCAGGTCAAAAATCATATTACCAAACTTGCCGCGAAGTCTTACTGGAACCAGTTCGATTTTACGCCGGAATTTGTTGTCATGTTTCTGCCGGGTGAAACCTTTTTCAGTGCCGCGCTGCAGTCAGATCCGGAACTCATCGAATACGGCGCCGGGCAAAGGGTCATCCTGGCGACCCCGACAACGCTGATTGCGCTGCTTAAAGCCGTGGCTTACGGCTGGAGCCAGGAACAGATCAACGAAAATGCCCGCCATATCAGCGAGCTCGGTAAACAGCTCTATGACAGGATCAGCGTTTTGACCGAGCATTTGTTGGACATCCGCAAAGGACTCGCTCAGGCCACTCAGGCTTACAATCGGGCCGTTGGCTCCTATGAAAACCGGGTACTCGTGACCGCCAGGAAATTCAAAGAGCTCGGGGTTGCCGGAGATAATGAGATCGGTGAGATGGAGATCCTCGAGACCGGGCTTCGGGAGATTGCGGCAGGAGATAATTAATATTTTAGGAAAGTCTGAATGCCGGACTTCCCAGTCGAATGCTACGTGATTTTAAAAAGATGTATGATTGCATCTTTTTTTGATTCCAAGCAAAGAAATGTCTTCATGGGTCTTAAGAAAACTAAAAATCTTTACGATAATAATAAGGAAGTCTAATATCCATGGAGGGATGAAGATGAAGGTTTTAAGTTCAGCTGTTGATCTTTATTCGGACTACAAGCTGGAACAGCAAAAGACCGTCAATGAAAGGCTGAAAGCCTGGGTTGACGGACAGGGCACGGATGCAAACGATGAAACAGAGCCAACTGCGGATTCGCTGACACTTTCGGGTGACGCTTTGGCTAAATTACAGGAGAATCCCGCAGTGAGCAGCTCAGAAACAACTGCTGAGTCGGAAGATGAATTTTTTGAACTCAGCCCTAGGGAGAAAGAAATTATCTCCCTGTTAGAAAAATTCCTTTCCAAACTGTCCGGGAAAAAGGTAACGATTGACGTACCGGACAAACTAACTCTTTCAGGTCCGGGTAACAGTGATTTTGGTCACCTAATGGCAGCAAAGAATGACGGCAACAATAATGGGAACGGCAGTCAGAAGGTTGGCTGGGGCGTTAATTATCACTATGAAGAGTCCTATACAGAAAAAGAATCCATGAACTTTTCAGCCCAGGGCACAATTCTTACCGAAGATGGCAGTGAAATAAAATTTAAGCTGAATATCGCTACAAGCCGCGAGTATACAGCCTATCAGCGTATCGATATCAAAGCTGGAGATGCTTTGATCGATCCGTTAGTGATTAATTACGGTGCAGGCGGCGCAAGCCTGTCAGGATTTAAAACGGATTTTGACCTTAATGCCGACGGAACGCAGGATACAATGTCTTTCCTGGCTGAAGGCAGTGGGTTCCTTGCTTTGGATGAGAACAGCGATGGAGTCATCAATGACGGCAGCGAGCTCTTTGGACCGACAAGCGGAGATGGTTTCGGGGAGTTAGCCGAATATGATAACGATCAAAACGGCTGGATCGATGAAAACGATTCCATCTACAAAGAACTTAGCCTTTGGATTAAGGATGCCACCGGCAACGACCAGCTACTGGCCTTAAGTCAGGTTGGAATTGGCGCAATCTATTTAGGCAATGTCGATTCGCTATTTTCACTGAAAGATACGGATAATCATTTAGACGCTCAGATCAAGGAAACTGGCATATTTCTAAAAGAGAACGGAGAAGCAGGGGCGGTCCAGCACGTAGACTTTGCGGTATAGCGAGAGGATAAGCTAATACAAAGGGACGAATTTTTTATTCCCTCAATTAAATAATGGGGATAAAGATTCGTCCCTTTCATTTCGCGGTTGTCTTAACCTAAAGAGAGTTCAGAAATTGTTCCAGCTCTTCAATATTCGCTACAGAAAATGCACCGGTACAATACTCCTGGTATTTCCCCATCAGACAGTCGCCCTTGTCCCACTGGTCCTTGCTTAGGGGATTCAGCCAGTACAAGGCTGCGGCTTTTTCTTTGATCTGGGCCAGGACGTCGCTGCCGTCCAGCCTGTTCCGGTTGTTTTTGCCATCTCCTAAAATCAGCACCGTGGTTTTCTTCGGCAGGAAAGGCAGATAGCGGTCGGCAAACTGCAGCAGCACATTACCATAATGGGAGTAGCCTGTGCGGTTATAGCCGCTAACTTTGCGCAAATTGCTAAGTGAGCCTGTCCAGTCCTGCTCCTGGAAATAATCTGTCGCTTCCACGAGCTGATCAACGAACAGAAATGAACGGACGTTGGCATAGCGCTGCTGCGTCGCGAAGACAAACATCAGCATGAAGTAAATAAATTTGCTAACGGAATTGGACATGTCACAGAGCAGCCAGAGGTCGGGTTTCGATTGTTTTCGCTGCATTTTTATCAGGTTCAGCGGGATTCCGCAGGTTTTCAGGGAATGTTTGATGCTACGGTTCAGATTGATAGTGCCGCTTGGACCTACTTTGCGGCGCCTTCCTTTGCGGACGGCCAGTTTTCGGCCTATCTTCTGGATTTCCTGCGACATTTGAGTGATCTGCGCGTCGTCGCAGTCCAGAAACGAAACCGTTCGTGGATTTCGTTTTTTCATTTCCTGGATCAAATGCTCCGAACTCATATTTCTAGCCAGCTGGCGTTCAATTTCATCTTTGAGTAAATGGTTCCATTCTTCAAGGGCTGCCCGTGCCGCCAGGTATTCCGCTTCAGATAGTTCATTCTGTTGGTAAGCCTTTTCAATATGGCTGGCTGCTTCATTCCAACCGCTCTGGGTCCGGAAAGCAGCCAGGCCTTTTTCGCGATCCTCGATGCTGAGTTCAAGATTCAGGTTCAAGCCCTGCAGGACAGCATAAATCAGATCGATTTCATTGTTCAGCACGGCCTCAATCAAGAGCTCTAGCGGGACAGTTTTGCCGGCACTTCCTCCGTGGCCTTCTTCCTGGGAAAAGCGGCCCCGGCTTTTTAGAATGCCCAGATGGTCCGACGACATTTCCAAATCAGGGCCAAAATATAACTCGATCAGCCATAAAGCATAATCAGGGCCCCAAGGAGATTTGATCAGCGTCGTATTAATGAGGTGATAAAAAGTATATTTATCCATTTTATCAAGATCGAGCATTTTCAGCAGCCGGATGCAGTCAGATATTTCGCGTGAATTTACGTTAATGCCGGATTTTCTGAGCAGTCCGGCAATTTTAAGAATGAAGTATTCCATCAAACCAATCCTTTTGGTTCACTTTTTCCAGGACATGCTGGCAGTCATCCTGGTATTTGAAAAGGATGTTCAGCGCGCTGGAAGCGACTTCCGCCGTTAGTTCTTCGACCTGCAGCTGTTCCAGGATGTTGACCCAATCGATCACTTCGCTGATGCTGGGGTGTTTTTTGAGCTTCTCGAGCCGCAATTTGCGGATGAAAGTAACCGCCTGTTTGCCAAGGCTCTCCTTTAGATTCGGGAAGTGGATCTGAAGAATCTCAAGTTCTCTCTGCTCGTTCGGGTAATCAAGATGAAGGTACAGACATCTTCTTCTTAGCGCCTGGCTTAAGTTTCGCGTGCTGTTGCTGGTCAGCAGGACGGAAGGGATGCTCACAGCGGAAATCGTTCCAATCTCCGGTATTGAAATTTGCCAGTCCGACAGAATCTCCAGCAGAAAGCTTTCAAATTCCTCGTCGCTTTTATCGATTTCATCGATCAACAAAACGGAAGGGGTTTCGCCTGTTATGGCCTTCAACAGAGGCCTTTTCAGCAAAAACTCATTTGTATAAATATTCTCACTCGTATCAGACCACGCGTTGGTTCCCGGTCCTTTGGTCTGAATATAGAGAAGCTGTTTCTGGTAGTCCCATTCATAAAGAGCTTTGCCTTCATCGATGCCTTCATAGCACTGGAGGCGGATCAATTCTCGATTGAGGTACTGGCACCAGGCCTTGGCAAGCTCAGTTTTTCCGGCTCCGGCCGGACCTTCAATTAACAAGGGTTTATTTAGCAGCAAGGAATATTGCAGGATCATGGCGGTACTGTCATCGGCTATGTAGCCGTGTTGGCGTAATCCTTGCTTGATTTCATCTGCATTCATGGTATCCAGTTCCTTTCTCACTTAATATTATCATTATAATTTGAGTGTGAATTTTAGCAATGACTTTTTTAGCAATGGCTTCGATCATAAAAACTTGTTTTGGCTTTAGAAATTGATTATGATAGGAAAAGAAGATTTACAGTGAACTTGAAGAGGGTGAATTCGTGGAAAACATTGAAAATAAAACCATTGAGGAACTTGCCGAAGCCCGTCATTCAAAAAATACCTTTGAAGTACATGAGGGAGGTCTTTCTTTTGGTGAAAGGCTGGCGGATAAGCTTGCAGACTTCGCAGGCAGCTGGACCTTTATCATTATCTTTATTTCCGTCCTTTTATCCTGGATCGTGCTAAATACCATACTTCTATTCGGTCATGCATTTGACCAGTACCCTTTTATTCTGTTAAATCTTGTGCTATCCTGTATCGCTGCAATGCAAGCGCCGGTTATTATGATGAGTCAAAACAGGCAGGAGAATAGGGACCGACTAAGAGCAGAGCATGATTATGAGGTTAACCTGAAATCGGAGATCCTGATTGAGGAAGTACTGAAACGTTTAGATGTAATTGAAAAAAGACAGGAAGACATACTTCAGACGTTACAGCGGAAGTCGGAAATCACACAAAAAAATTCTGAAAATTGTACGAAATAAATCATCAGATTTAGCTGTTCTTTTGATTCGGGAACGAATACCGCGCTGCCAAATGGCAAGGAGCGGTATTATTTTTTACTTTGGATAAGCATAGCGATATCCGCTGGCACCGGAGCCTGGATTTGAAGAGGCTGCATATTTAAGGGATGCGTGAAACCATAGCTATAACAGTGCAGGGCTTGCCTTTGCATATATTTCATACTGCCGCTATACAAATCATCTCCCAAAAGGGGATGGCCGGCGGCCTGGGCATGCACTCTGATCTGGTGCGTCCGACCGGTGACCAGGGTGAATTCCATCAGGGTATAGCCCGGGTAATGCTGCAGCGTTCGAAACAGCGTCAGCGCCGACTGTCCGTCCGGATGAACTTCCCGGACAATCTTGCTGCCCGACTTAAGCCGTATCGGGAGGGGCCATTCACCCTGTTCCAAAGGGAAATTCCCTTCCACAATACCGAGATATTTCTTTTCAACTTTGTTTCTGATAGAAAGGGCGGCCAACTGCTGGTGGGCATAGCGGGATTTGGCGATCAGCACAACGCCGGACGTATTGCGATCGATCCGCGAGACTGGCCGGAAAGGCCTGGTTTCACCTTTGCTTTCCCAGTAACCGACCACCGCATTGGCGAGCGTTCCGGTCCGATACCTCGAGTTGGGGTGGATGACCTGGCCGGGCGGCTTGTTGACCGCGAGGAAGATTTCGTCTTCAAAGAGAATCTCAATAGGCAGCGTTTCTCCGGAGACCGTTGCCGGCTCTTCTTCCAGGATATTCACGACAAGGGTCTGTCCTGTTTTGCCGCGGGCAGTCAGATAGGTGAATTTGCCGTCAATCCAGACATTTTCGCCGACTTTCAGCTTTTGCAGCACCTTACGGGAAAAATGGAAGCGCCTTAGAAGTATGTCCTGGTATTTCCTGCCGTCATCTTCGGGCGTTAAAGTGTATGTGAATAATTTATTTGCATTCATGTTCTTCTCCTAATAGAATAAGCATTATCTGATAGACATATATTATGATTTAATAGAATAGTTTAGCAAGATGTTGCGTAAAGAAATAAAAAATATATTATAATAACTATAGTAAAAATTAACCAATATGGGTCAGGCAAAACGAACAAGCAGAAAAGAGGTAACTACAGCATGAATGATCAGAGAATAGACGTATTGGCCAAAAATTTAATCCATTATTCCATTGAGTTAAAGGAAGGCGAACATATCCTGATTGAGCTATCGGGGCTGGAAATTCCTTTAGCCCGGGCGCTGGTCAGAGAGGCTTATGAAGCCGGCGCGCAGCCTTTTCTTAATATTACGCATCATACCCTGCAGCGTGAAATATTAAAAGGGCTTTCAGTCGAACAGGCTCAAAGCCAAGCAAAGTGGGAAGTCGCCAGAATGAAGGACATGCAGGCTTATATCGGAATACGCTCGGGAGAAAATATTAACGAGCTGGCCGATGTCCCTGCGGATAAAATGCAAATCTACATGAGCCATTACTCGAAACCACTCCATTCCGAGCAAAGAGTCAAGCATACCCGCTGGTGTGTACTTCGCTATCCGAATCCGTCGATGGCGCAGCTTGCTGAGATGAGCACGGAAGCTTTTGAAGATTTTTACTTTAAAGTCTGCAATCTGGATTATTCCAAAATGTCCAGAGCGATGGATCCGCTGAAAGAACGGATGGAAAAGACCAACATGGTAAGGATCGCAGGGCCTGGAACGGATCTTTCTTTTTCAATCAAGGGGCTGCCAGCGATCAAGTGCGACGGCAAGATGAATATTCCTGACGGTGAGCTTTTCACAGCGCCGGTCCGAGATTCGGTCAACGGCATCATCACCTATAACACCCCGGCTGTTTATCAGGGATTTACGTATGAATCCATCGTACTGGAATTCAAAGACGGCAAAATTATCAAGGCTTCAGCCAACGATACCGAAAGAATTAATAAAATTCTCGATACCGATGAAGGTGCGAGGTATATCGGTGAGTTTTCGTTCGGCTTTAACCCGTACATTCAGAAGGCGATGAAAGATACATTGTTTGATGAGAAGATCGACGGAAGTTTTCATTTCACCCCAGGTTCGGCCTATGACGAATGCGACAATGGCAACCAGTCCGCAGTCCATTGGGATCTGGTATGCATCCAGAGACCGGAATACGGCGGCGGAGAGGTCTATTTTGACGGGGAACTGATCAGGAAAGACGGCAGGTTTATGCCAGCGGAGCTGCAGGTCCTGAATCCTGAAAACCTCAGATAACGTATCGAGTACAACATTCTTAAATTCTTTACTCAAGTAATTTCATACAATCCTGACCCCATATTAAGTCTGGGTGCCACAAGTTCCGGCGTCAAGCGGAGCATGGATGCGGAGCGCGGCAGTTTGACGGCCACGGATGGCCTAATGTCGCGATGCCATGGATGGCAAAGAGCGACTCGCCATGGAGGGTGCTATTTGCCGAAAGCGGAATTGTGGCCCCCAGACTCCCATTACAAAATACGAACCAACCATACAACAGGAGCAAGAGGAGAGAAAAGTAATGAAGATCCTGAGCAGTATAAAAATATCGGATGATCTTTTGGAAAGATTGCTGGCAATTCGACCGGGTGCTCAGATCGTTCAGGTGAGGGACTTTACAGAGCCAGACCCGGAAGCGGATGTACTGCTTACGTATGGCTGGGATATCAAAGAGGATACCATTAATCTGTATCCGAATCTCAAATGGATTCAAACCTTAAGCGCAGGGGTCGATATGCTGCCTCTGAACAGGCTTGTTTCGAGGGGCGTCATGCTGACGAATGTCAAAGGCGCCCATAAGATCCAGATGGCCGAGCACGTCATCTGGAGTATCCTGATGCTCTTAAGACAGGGCAATACATTTGTATCACAGCAGGAACAGAAGATATTCAGCGCAAAACCGAAGATTTCCGAAATGTACGGCAAATCGGTCTGCATCGTGGGGGCAGGTACCATTGGCAAAGAGATTGCCAAGCGGTGCGGGGCTTTTGGGATGACGGTTTATGGCGTATCACTTCATGGCGGTCAGGACCAGGCTTTTGAAAAGATCGTGCCTCTGGAGGAAATGCCCGGGATTCTGGCGGTCAGTGATGTTGTCGTTGTCGTCCTGCCGCTGACACCGGAAACGAAGGAACTTGTCAATGCAGACTTTATCCATCAGATGAAGGACAGAGCATTATTCATCAATGTGGCCAGAGGACAAGTCGTTGACGAGGATGCCCTGATCGAAGCACTTAAAAGTAAAAAGATAGCCGCGGCGGCGCTTGACGTATTCAGGAAAGAGCCGCTGCCGGAAGACAGCCCATTCTGGGAACTGGATAATGTCTTCCTTACGCCGCATATCGGCGGTAGGACGGTTCAAACCTCTGAACGCATGTGGGAAGTGTTTCAGACAAATCTGGCCAAATATCCTGACTCCGGTCAAATGATCAATATTGTAGACTATAGGGCAGGGTATTAAAAAAACACGTGCTTGAATATAGAACGCTTAACTAAGTAGGAGCTTAGAATATTGAAGCGCGAGAAACGGGCATAAAAGAGATCCGGAGGAGTCCTATGAATGACTTCCAGAAAAATGTTATCGAACGATTGTCCCGCCATACCCGCATCTGGATCGTAGGAGGAGCGGTACGTAACCAAGTCCTGGGACTGGAGTCTCCGGACATGGATTTGGTGTGCGGGCTGAGCCCTGAAGAAGTCCAAGATATCCTCCGTGAGCAAGGCTTCTCCGTTCAGATCATTGGCAGGCATTTCTCGACAGCCAGCATTTTTACGGAAGGTTCCAAAGTGGATGTCGTGCAGGCCGAAGAACTAGAGAAAGATGCCCAGCGCCGGGACTTTACCATTAATGCGATTTATCAGGATCCGGTGTCGGGGGAACTTTATGACCCGATGGAAGGCAGAAAGGATCTGGAAGCCAAAATTCTTAGAGCCTGCGGTAAGCCTGATGAACGGTTCCGGGAAGATCCTGTCCGTATTTTAAGGATGGTCAAATTCGCGGTGAAGTTCTCGTTGGAAATCGATCCCGATACCTGGGAGCAGGCAACGGACCATCTTTCTTTTCTGAGCAGCACATCCCGGGAAAGAATTACGGCGGAACTTGCCGGGATTCTTGTTTTGGCCGAGGCTGAAAAGGCCGTGCGGATGTTGGACAGAATCGGCTACTGGGATATGTATTTACCTGAGTTGGCCAGGCTGAAGGGTCTTGAACAGAATCAGTACCATTCCCTGGATGTCTGGGAACATACCATGGCCGTATTTCGGAATACCCCTGAAGATCTTTATCTGCGTCTGGCAGGCCTGTTTCATGATTCCGGCAAGTGGGAAGTAGCTAGCCGGGAATGCCATGTATCCGGGACGCTAAAGTTTGCCGACCAGAACTACTTGCTTGAGGGATTTAAAATCGTTGGGACAAGAGGACCCCGGGAACTGGAATATAAGCTGAAGTCTTTAATTGGAAAAAAGATTCGGATCCTTGGAGCAAGACTGGACCAATACCCGGAAATTGTGCAGTTTAAAAAGGTCATAGACGGTGAACCGGCTAATTTTGGTCTTATCTACGTCGAAAACGGCAAACGACATTTCCTGACACATGAAGCGGCAAGCGCCAGGCTTCTGGCCGATGTCCTTAAACGCTATACATTTTCAATGTTTTTTGACGGGATCGGCAAAAAACAGGAACAGAACCTTATAAAACTTGTTGAGAATCATATGCAGGCAACACTCGTATTCATGCCGGAGTTCAGAGGAGAAATTGCCAAGCGGCCTTTCAAGAACAGAGTGGCGGAGCTCGTTTGGAAAGTCTGTTGGGACGGCAGAAACTTTGAATTAAAGAACATCCATGATTTCTTGATTTTATGGAAAGCAGATTATCAGGCCGGAAAACTTCATACCACTACTCAGAACAATATTTTTGAAAGAATTTTTGCCGAATTGATTGCGGTGGCTTTGTGGCAGAAAGAAAACCTGATGCAGCTTGACTGGAAACTATTCCGGCAGTATGCGATGCAGCAGGGATTAAGCGGCTCGAGTCTCGGAACCTTTAAGGATCTTGTCCGCAAAAGAGCCATGGAAGAGATGAAGCCGGAATTAAATCATGCTTTTCTAAAAAAAGTATATTGGGAGTTTAAAAATCTGTAAAAGCAAGTTATAATGATTATAAATAAATTATTGTTACAAAAGGGAGCGTGGAGATATGAAATGGCGCTGTGTTGTTTGCGGCTACATACATGAAGGAGATAATCCTCCGGAAGCCTGTCCGGTCTGCGGTGTCGATTCCAGCAACTTTGTCAGGGTGGAGGAGGAACCGAAGCAGGACGAAAACAGCAAGGACGATTCCGTCAAGAATGCCGAAGCTGCCATGACGAGTCCTGCTCAGACCGGATTAAGTCCCGAGGAGAAGATTGTTAAAGCGGTACAGTCCATTTCCTACGGTTTGTTTATTATTACGGCGGCCGCTAACGGCAAAGACAACGGGCAGGCAGCCAATACCTGTTTCCAGATTACTTCCGATCCCGTGCAGATTGCGATTGGTATTAATAAGAAAAACTTCACGCATGAACTGATCATGCAAAGCGGCAAGTTCGGCATATCCGTTCTGGACCAGAACGGACATGACCTCGTTAGAAGATTTGGCTACAGGTCAGGCAGGGAGTTCGATAAATTTGACGGAATCAAAGCGCACCGCGGATCGTCCGGCATTTTGCTGCTTGATGAAGTGCTGACCACCGTGGAGGCAGAAGTCGCGAATTCGATGGATACCGGCACGCATACCTTGTTTTTGGGCAGAGTCACAGCAGCCGAAGTCCGTGGCAGCGGTGAGCCGATGACATATGCTTATTTCAGAAAGACGAAGTAAGGGTGCCGTCAAGCCTTCCGCTGTGATTCTTCGGTATGAGATAATTCCCGGATTCTAAGAAACCTTACACGTGTAAGGTTTCTTTTTGCAGGGAAATAATACTCCTTTAGGGGTGGCTGTTTTTGTAAATAAAATAAATATCAAATAATTACTTTAAATGATATACAGTGAGACAAGACTATATCAGATTTTGTAAGCCTCCGTAATGGTGTAAGTGGACTGCACCCCATTTGTTTTCAGTATACCATGCTGTCTAACAAATGGGGTACCAGTGCACAACAAGGGGAGGTTAACGTAAACCATGGAGGCGGATTGTCAGAGAATTGGCAGAATAGTCTGAGTGTCACCAAAAGGATATCATTAAGGCCGTGTCTGAGGATACGATTAAAAATTGCCGTTTTTGGGATTTGACTACACTAGTGTAATTAATCTTAAAACAGCCGAATTTTTAAACAGAGGCTGAGATTGAAAAGAAACCTTACACGTGTAAGGTTTCTTCGATCAGCGAATCAAATAGGTAATGTCACTCTGGTTCAACTTATTCTTTTCTTAACAAACCGGGCCATTCTTGTTAAGGCTTCCTGCAGCTGCTGCGTTGAATACGCATAGGAACAGCGGACATGTCCTTCGCCGGCCGGGCCGAAAGCCGTACCCGGAACGACGGCGACTTTTTCTTCCTTCAGCAGCTGTTCAGCAAATTCTTCGGAGTTTAATCCGGTAGCTGTGATGTCGGGGAAGACATAGAAAGCGCCTAAGGGTTCAAAGCAGGTAAGGCCCATTTCTCTGAGACCGTGGACCATAATTCGGCGGCGGCGGTCATATTCCATCACCATTTCCTGTTTGGCCGTTTCTCCGGATTTCAGTCCTTCCAGAGCAGCAATCTGCGCCATAATCGGGGCGCACATAATTGTGTACTGATGGATTTTCAGCATGGCCTGGATCAGGTCAGGATGGCCGGCAACATAGCCGATCCGCCAGCCTGTCATCGCATAGGCCTTCGAGAAGCCGCTGACATGAAGCGTGCGGTTCCACATGTACGGTAAAGTTGCAAAGGGTGTATGTTCTCCGCCGTAGTTAAGGTCCGAATAAATCTCATCGGAAATGATGATCAGATCGTTTTCAGACGCAAACCGGGCAATCGGCAGCAGCTCTTCTCTGGTCATGACTGCGCCGGTGGGGTTATTTGGATAAGACAGAACCAAAATCTTGCAGTTTGGTGTATAAGCCATCTGAAGGTCTTCAACCTGCAGACGAAAATCGTGTTCTGCGCTTGTTGTAACATAATGAACCTCTGCGCCGCTGATTTCCGCACAGGCGGCATAAGCCACAAAGGAAGGATCCGGAATCAGCACACCGTCGCCCGGCACGATCAAAGCGCGCATCGCCAGATCAATCGCCTCGCTGGCGCCGACGGTGATAAGGATTTCCTGATCAGCATTATAATTTAAGCCTTGATGTTTGGCCATATATTTGGATAATTCTCTGCGAAGCTCGACCAGACCCGCGTTGCTGGTATACATAGTCTGACCCTGTTCAAGAGAAAAAATAGCGGCTTCTGTCATGACCCAGGGAGTCGCAAAATCCGGCTCTCCGACACCGAGGGAGATTACGCCTTCCACGGTGGCGGCCAGGTCAAAAAACTTTCGTATTCCTGATGGCTTCAGATTTAAAGCCAGTGGTGATAAGTATTGCTTCATGGCGTTATCATGAGACGCTGCGGTCTCTCTTCCTCTCCGTGAAATTCTATGCCATCCTGCTTATACCTGCGCAGAATAAAGCGAGTCGAAGTTGACTGAATCACATCCAGCGGGGATAGTTTATCGGAAACAAACTGGGCGATTTCATGCATATTATGGCCTTCGATAATTAAACACAGGTCAAAATCTCCCGACATCAGATAGACTGATTTGATCTCACTGAATTTTTGGAACCGCTGGGCAATTTTATCGTAGCCATTGCCGCGCTGGGGCAGGACTTTGACATCGATTAATGCAGTAACCCTGTCTTCTTCCAGCTGGTCGTAATTGATCAGTACACCGTATTTGGCAATGACCTTATCATCTTCCCACTGCTTGATCTTCTTTTTAATATAATCCGCTGTCAGGCCAGTCTGAACCGCTAAGTCTTCCGCAGTCAGACGACAGTCCTGGGACAGGATATGAAGGAGGCGCCGATCATCTTCGGACAACATTCTCGAAAACTCCTTTCTGCGCTTCTGAATTGATATTATTAGATTATAATAGCATAAGAAGACAGCAGATAACAACCTCATCCTAATGATTTTTCTAATTTTCTTACCTCTTTTTTGTAAGATATGTTAAAATATAGCTGTATTCCACGAGACAAATCATAGAAGTTGCACTTCGGACAATACACGAAGTTATGGAAGCAGACCAAGAGGGGAAATTTGTCCATATCTGATTTCTGTCAGAGTTACAGGAGGGACTGCCAATGCAGTGGTGTGATCTGTTTAATGTAAATCACGAACCATCTTTTGAAGATATTAAGCAATTTATTGGTAAAGGTGAACCGCTTTGGTCGGAGCTGCTTTCCTATATTGAAAAAGCCTACCAGGTGAAGCCAAAAACGACTTATAGCAAATGTTCCGCCCAGCCAGGCTGGAATGTTAAATATCAAAAGGGCAGTAAATCGTTATGTACGCTTTATCCGATGGAGGGGTATTTTATTACGCTAGTCGTAGTTGGAGCCAAAGAGGAAGAAGAGACAGAAATGGCGTTGGGTACATTTACGCCATTCGTGCAAGGCCTGTATCTCAAAACAGCTTTTTCCTGTGGCGGACGTTGGTTAATGATCAAAGTAGATGACAAGTTAGTCCTTGATGATGTAAAGAGCCTAATTGCCATAAGGGTAAAGCCCAAAAGGTGTTAGCGGAAGGGCATTAGGTCATTACCCGGGGTCAAATTGACTATATTATCCCATGTATTAATTTTTAACAGGTTTAGAGCACCTGTTATTTTTATGGAAAGTTAACTTTACATTCTATCTAGAATATGTTATATATATGGAAAGTAAACTTTCCATAAGCGTTAGGAGTGAGTCTATGAATAACAGATTAGAAGAAATACGCAGGCAGCGAGGAATAAAGCAGGAAGAGCTTGCCGCGGCTTTGGAAGTATCTCGACAAACCATAGGTTCACTTGAAAATGGACGGTATAATCCATCCATCATCTTAGCATTCAAAATTGCACGCTTCTTTGGGATGAATGTTGAAGAAATATTTATTTATGAGGGGGAAGAATAAATATGACAAAGAATATGAAAGCAATTGGCTTTTCCATTTTAGGAATATTATTAATTGTAATAGGGTTCGTTTTGATAAAGGCCATTCATGAACCACAAAGAAGTATGCAAGTCTTGCCATACGTCTGTGTTGGTATTGGATGCGGACTATTTGGTCACCATTTAGGAAAAATCATTAGCAGTATGGCGCTGAAAAATTATCCGGATGAGGTTAGGAAAATAGAAATTGAGCAAAATGATGAAAGAAATCTAACAATTACCAATAAGGCCAAAGCTAAGGCTTATGATAAAATGATCTATGTATATGGCGCGATAATCCTGGCATTTGGTTTAATGCAGATTGATTTGATGGCGATTATCATATTGGTTATTTCATATTTATTTGTAATATTCTCAGGTATCTATTACAGATCAAAATATGAAAAAGAAATGTGAAACGATCATCATTGTATGAAAAGGGAGCTCAATGAAAAAGCAAAAAAGATTACTTCTAACGATTCTTTGTCTAACCGTGCTAGTTTTACTTGGTTACAGCTCACTGAACGGCAGCTCACCGGCTTTTACGGATCAGTTGCGGCAGACAGCGACTGTGGTCGAAGATCAAAAAGGTACGCTGCCGTCAAATCCGGATTCCTCCAATACCGGCTCAGGTGCGGATATTGCTTCAGTCTCAGGCACCCTTCAAGTCCATTTCATTGATGTCGGGCAGGCGGATTGTATTCTAATCAAAACCCCTTCGGGAAAAACCATGCTGATCGATGCAGGGAATAATGAAGATGCAGAAACGGTTACCTCGTACATAGAAAAACAAAAAATAAGTAAACTGGATATTGTCGTTGGCACCCATCCTCATGAGGACCATATCGGGGGTCTTGATGCCGTAATCGATACCTTTAAAATCGGGCAAGTTATCATGCCGGGCAAAACCCATACGACTAAAACGTTCAAGGATGTACTTAGCGCGGTGAAAAATAAAGGCCTCAAAATAACATCGGCGAAAACAGGTGCTAATCTGGACTTAGGGGACGGTATGACTGCCGTTGTACTCGCTCCGAACGGTTCAGATTATGAAGATCTGAACAATTACAGCGCTGTGATCAGGATAGCATTCGGCAGCACTTCTTTTTTATTCACCGGTGATGCCGGAGAAGTGTCAGAGTCAGAAATGCTGCGGAATGTGAGCATGTATGCTCTGAAGTCGACAGTCCTAAAAGTTGGGCATCATGGCAGCGGCGATGCGACATCCGAGCCCTTTCTGGATCTGGTAGACCCCGAATATGCAATGATTTGCGTCGGGAAAGAAAATGATTATGATCATCCTGCACAGGAAACACTGGATAAGCTGAAGAATAGGGGCGTCAAGGTATTCAGGACAGACCTGGATGGGACGATTGTTGCGGTATCCGACGGATCAGAAGTGACATTTCATACGCTGGCGATTACATCAAAATAATGAGACTAATGGGTTTGATTATCCAAAAAGGTGGCATCAAAATGAACGGTGTTATTGATCGTTTCGAAGGCAGCGTCGCCGTGGTGGAGTTTGACGGCAACAACAGAAAGAATATTAACCTCACTGATCTTCCTGCGGAGATTAAGGAAGGCGATGTCGTCGTATTTAATGATGGTAAATGGCAGCTTGATCAGAATCAAACAGCCAGACTGAAAGCGGAAATTGATATACTGGCCCGTGATGTGTTTGAGTAGTTGTCTGATCGTTGTCTAATCGTTGTTGGGATAATGGTAAAAAAACAGGAAATCCTACATTCTTGACTGGACAGGATTTCGAAAAAGCGTTAAATTGATAGTTGATTATTTTGGGGTTAACCTTTAGGAGGAAGAATGAACAAAGTATTCGCCGCAATAGACATCGCAGCAAATGCCCATAAGAGTCAGTTCAGGAAAGGGACCAATACGCCCTATATTACACACCCGTATGCAGTTGGGATGATCCTGCAGAAAGAAGGATGTGCGGAAGACATTGTTGTTGCTGGCATCCTGCAT
Source organism: Dehalobacter sp. TeCB1 (assembly GCF_001707455.1). Classification (NCBI taxonomy): domain Bacteria; kingdom Bacillati; phylum Bacillota; class Clostridia; order Eubacteriales; family Desulfitobacteriaceae; genus Dehalobacter; species Dehalobacter sp. TeCB1. Next base: position 18,309 of record NZ_MCHF01000033.1, read on the forward strand.
GATACCGTTGAGGATACCATCATTAATCTGGAATATCTCCGCAATAAATTTGGCAACAAGGTTGCCCTGATCGTAGAAGGGTGTTCAGAACCGGATAAATCGCTGCCGTGGGAAGAACGCAAAGAACATACCATTGAATACCTGAAAACGGCGATACCGGTGATCAAGGCCGTAGCCTGCGCCGACAAGCTGCATAATGTTCTGACGATGCTGGAAGACTATCAAAAAGAAGGCGAGAAGCTTTGGACGCGGTTTAACCGGGGCAGAGAGAAGCAGGAATGGTATTACCGTAATCTCGTGCAAAGCTTTATGCATCCTCCGGTGGATGATGATTTTAAGAAGCTTTATCTTACATTTGCTAAAGCCGTCAGCGATCTTTTCGATCCCAAACCGGACAATATATCTTTTATTTGAACAAGATTAGTATTTAAACAAGAAGAGTATCAAGAAAGAGTATTGGATCCAGATAAAAACCCGAAGTTCAAGGAGTTATGATTCCTTGGCCTTCGGGCTTTCTATCGCATGTAATAAGTAATAAGATCACAGTGTCATGGCTAATTTTCCCCCTGCTTTCTCTTCCTGAGCAGCATCTTTTGGCCATTCAAGGATTCAGAGCTCCACAAGCAGGACAGCTTTTCAAAAACTTATTTGCCGGCTTCTTTGGTATAGTTCAGTAAGCCTCCGGCTAGGATGATTCCAATCTGGCGTTCAGTCAGGTTATGGCTGACCCTGATGGAAGCATTTCTTCCGCTTAACAAGATATCAAATTCTACGGAGTTTGATAGGGCTTCAGTCAGATTTGTAAAGATAAGCTTGCTGTCGTCCTTAATCAGGTCATAGTCACTCTCATTGACAAAAGTAAGCGGCAGGATGCCAAAATTAATTAAATTAGCTTTATGAATCCGGGCAAAGCTCTTGGCCAGGACAACTCTGACGCCGAGGTACATCGGAACCAATGCGGCATGTTCGCGGCTGGAGCCCTGACCGTAGTTCTGTCCGGCCACAATAATGCTTTGACCAAGCTGTCTGGCTCTAGCAGAGAATCCGGCATCAATCTTGCTATAAACATATTCGGAAAGAGCAGGAATATTGGATCTGAGCGGCAGTATTTTGGCGCCTGCAGGCATGATATCGTCTGTGGTAATATTGTCATTCAGCTTGATTACGACGGGAAGTTCCAGATCCGGCGTAAGCTTCGGAGCAATCGGCAGTGCTTTAATATTTGGGCCGCGCACGATGGCGGTGTCCGGAGAACCGGGAGGAATAATCAGTGAATCATCGACCCGGAAATTTTCCGGCATCGGGATTTCAACAGTGGGGCCCAGCGTGCGGGGATCGGTAAAGTAACCTGTCAGCGCACTGGCAGCAGCGACTTCCGGGCTGACCAGATACACGCCAGCGTCCGCAGTTCCGCTGCGTCCTTCAAAGTTGCGGTTAAAGGTCCTTAAGGAGACGGCGCCGGAAGAAGGGGACTGTCCCATGCCGATGCAGGGCCCGCAGGCGGATTCCAATATTCTGGCTCCGGAATCAAGAAGAGCGGTCAGCGCGCCGTTATTGGCCAGCATAGTCAGAACTTGACGGGAGCCCGGAGCGATCACCAGGCTGACGCTCGGATCGACCACTTTGCCTTTTAAGATGGCGGCGGCGGTCATCAGATCGCGGTAGGAAGAATTCGTACAGCTGCCGATCGCTACCTGGTTGACTTTGATATTCTTTAACGAGCTTACAGCGACGACGTTGTCAGGCATATGCGGCTGAGCTGCAAGCGGTTCCAAGGCAGAAAGGTCGATGCAGATTTCCTCATCGTATACCGCATCGGCGTCAGCTTCAAGCGGAATCCAGTCGTTTTCGCGGCCCTGGGCTTTCAGAAAGATCCGGGTCTGTTCATCGCTCGGGAAGACGGAGGTCGTTGCACCGAGCTCGGCACCCATGTTGGTGATGGTAGCTCTTTCGGGGACACTTAACGTAGAGACGCCAGAACCGGCATATTCAAAGATCTTGCCGACACCGCCTTTGACGGACAGGCGGCGCAGGACTTCCAGAATGACATCTTTGGCGGACACCCAAGGAGCTAATTTCCCGGTTAGATTGATTTTGACGACTTTCGGGTCAGGCAGATAGAATTCGCCGCCGCCCATGGCTACAGCAACATCGAGGCCGCCGGCACCCATGGCCAGCATGCCGATTCCGCCGCCGGTAGGGGTGTGACTGTCCGAACCTAACAGGGTTTTACCAGGTTTTCCGAAACGCTCCAGATGGACCTGGTGGCAGATCCCGTTGCCGGGACGCGAAAAATAAACACCAAAGCGGGAAGCGCAGCTTTGGAGAAAGGCGTGGTCGTCAGCATTTTCAAAACCGGTCTGCAGGGTGTTGTGATCGATGTAGCTGACGGATAATTCTGTTTTGACTCTTGGAATGCCAACGGCTTCAAACTGAAGATAAGCCATGGTTCCTGTGGCATCCTGAGTTAAAGTCTGATCTATCTTGATGCCGATTTCTCCTCCGGCCCCAAGTTCACCGGAGATGAGATGGGCGGATAATATTTTTTGTGTTAAATTTTGTTTCATATTTCTTACCCCTTTATTTAATTTATGATCCAACTTTATAATATAACAGAATGAGCCTGATTCATCCAGTATAACAAAAAAGTATACATAATATAGCAGATTTTTTTAAGGATATGGGTAGATTTTTTGCGGTGTGAATATTTCAACGTTCATTTTTCGTTGTTTTCGGGTTATAATATAGCTGTTGTGTTTATTTAATTGGATTTAAGAGCAGTTTTTGGAGAAAATGATGATGACGGACAGCAGGTTAAACATTGTACTAGTTGAACCCGAGATACCTCCCAATACTGGAAATATTGCCAGATTGTGCGCAGCGGTTCAGGCTGACTTGCATTTAGTGAAGCCGCTCGGCTTCAGTATTGACGATAAGCATTTAAAAAGGGCAGGACTCGATTACTGGCATCTCTTAAAGGTACATGTTTATGAAAATTTTAACGATTTCGAAACCCAGAACGCTGAAGGTCAGTTTTTTCTGGCCACGACCAAAGCGTCTAAGTTTTATACAGATGTGGAGTTTCCAGACCGCTGCTATCTGCTTTTTGGACGGGAAACGAAGGGGCTGGCACCGGAAATTCTACAGCGCTATCCGGACCGGCAGATCCGCCTGCCGATGAGAAAGGATGCGAGGTCCTTAAATCTGTCCAATTCAGTCGCGGTGATTGCGTATGAGGTTCTGCGTCAATGGGGCTTCCCAGGCCAGGTGTGACGGCCACGGATGGCCTAATGTCGCGTTGCCATGGATGGCAAGGAGCGACAAGGTTACGGATGGCCTAATGTCGCGATGCCATTTAACTCACCATATCCGGAGGTAGTATGCTTTCTTATTTATCAACATTTTTACTGGCAGTCCTATTTGCTTTGATTTTAACACCCATCTCCATTATCCTGGCCAGAGAATGGGGTGTGATGGATTATCCGGGCGAGCGGAGAATACATAAGACCCCGATTCCGCGTCTCGGCGGTGCTGCGATTTATCTGGCTTTTTGGCTGGCTGTTTTTCTGATGGTAGCCGTGAATAAAATGCTGATCGGACTTTTCCTCGGCAGCACAATTATTTTTGTGGTCGGCATCTATGATGATGTAAAAGGAATGAGGCCTCTGGTCAAACTGCTCTGGCAGATCCTAGCCGCGGTGATTCTGATCTTTTTTGGTATGGCAGTCCCGCATATTACACTGCCTCTATATGGAGTCGTCCAACTAGGCTTGATCGGCAATATCTTTGCCGTGCTATGGATTGTCGGTTTGGTCAATGCTGTGAATATATCCGACGGTATGGATGGCCTCGCTTCGGGTATTTGCTTTATTGCGGCGATCACATTATTCTGGTCCGCAACCATCCGTTCAGCCTATCCGGGGGCCGATCTTCTGATGCTGGCCCTGAGCGGCGTAACGCTGGGCTTTTTGTTCTATAACTTTAATCCTGCTAAAATCATTATGGGTGATTCCGGGAGCATGTTTCTCGGCTATATGATCGGATCAGTCTCCATTTGGGGTTTGCTGAAAACCGCTACAGTACTCGGTTTGGTTTTCCCGTTGCTGGTGCTCGGCATGCCTTTGATGGACATGCTGTTTGCGATCATCCGGAGGAAGTGGAAAGGACATTCGATCGTCCGGGCAGATAGGGGACACCTTCATCACCGGTTGCTCGATACTGGCCTGAACCAGCGCCAGGCAGTGTTTGTTCTATATGGAATCAGCCTTTGTTTCGGGCTGGCGGCAATTTTCTCCGCCTATGGACACTGGTACATCGCGGCGATTCTGGTGGTCATTGACCTCGGCATTATTTTGCGGATTATGTTCAGAAAGTTCCGCCTGCATAACTGGTACACGGTGACAAGACCGGTTTCTGCAGACATGGAAGATAAGAAGGACGTGGAGAAGGATGACGCGGGAATGCAGCAAAAAACGGAAGAGCAGAGTCAGGCAGAAACGCAGAATCCAGAAGAGCAGAATCAAGAAGAAAAGATCAAAATGAGGAATAAAGTATGAATATTATCTTTCACGGACATGCCTGTTTTGAAATCCAGTCTGACGCAGGTCGGCTGATGATAGATCCATATTTGCGGAAGAATCCGAAAGCAAAGGTCAAACCGGCTGATTTTAAAGCGCTCGATGCAATTCTGGTCACGCATGGTCATAGCGATCATTTGGGAGACGCAGTCGAACTGGCCAGGCTGACCGGGGCAGTCCTGATCTCTAATTTTGAACTATGCCGGTATGCGGAGACCTTTGGGGTGAGGATTCATCCGATGCATATCGGAGGCAAGCACGTCTTTCCATTTGGAACTGTAAAGCTGACTCAGGCCATTCATGGTTCCGGGATCGAGCAGGCTGACGGAACCTGTCTGTATGGTGGTTTGGCCTGCGGTTTTCTGCTTCAGCTCGAAGGCAAGCGGCTTTACCATGCCGGGGATACCGGTTTGTTCGGGGATATGAAGCTTATTGGCAGCCTGACAGAAATCGATCTGGCTATGCTGCCAATCGGGGATAATTTTGTGATGGGGCCGGAAGATGCGGCCGAAGCAGCTCAGATGCTCCAGGCCAAAGTCGTGGTTCCGATGCATTACAATACATTTGAGGAAGAACAGCAGGATGCCAAGGCCTTTCTCGCGCTGCTAAGCAGAAAAGCACCGGAGAGCAAGGGAATGATTCTTGAGCCGGGACAGTATATGAAGTTATAGAATCAAAAGGACATTAATGCAGTGCTAAATCATATCAAGAAAGCTGGAAGACAAAGAAAATTTATGATATAAAAACCGATATTGATCATAAGATTAGACAAATAGATGTGTTTTATAGAAAATCCTGTAACCCTTACAGGATATTTTTTGCTTTTCAGGGCAAAAATAGACTGTAAGGAGATGAAAACAGAATGAGAACCAAAGATTGCGCGAAAGAATGCATTTATGCTGTGGACGGCGTCTGCCGTCTGGAAAACAACCATGGGCTGAAAACCCCCGAATGCCCTAACCGGGACGGTTCACTGGCCGCAGTCTCCATACTCTGAACAGGAGTGTTAAAGCATGAGAGAAAACATCACCAAGAAAAACACAGGCAATACGAAAAAAAAGGATAACAGGAAGAAGAGACCAGACTTCATTGAGGAAATGAAAATGGAGATTGCTTCGGAACTTGGCATCATCCAGCAGGTCCAAAACGAGGGCTGGGATTCCCTGTCTCCGAGAATTTCCGGGAAAATAGGCGGAAAGTTGTCTCAGAGATTAAAACGGATTAATAAATAAAAACTACTATATAACAACAATTAGTTCAAAGCCTCACCATGTGATATAATTAATGAAAAAAACAGGTGAGGCGTTTTTATTTGACAAAGACAAAGCATCAGCAGATTCTTAATTTTATTGAGGATCTCGACATAGGGAGCAAGGTATCAGTCCGGTTTATTGCCAAAGAGCTTGATGTCAGCGAAGGGACTGCTTACCGCGCAATTAAAGAAGCGGAGAACAAAGGGTTTGTCCGTTCGATCCCGAAGGTTGGGACGCTGCGGATTGAAGGGGTCAAAGAAAAACAGATTGAAGATCTTACGCTTCAGGAAGTAGCCCAAATCGTGGAAGGGCTTGTTATCTGCGGAGAGAACAGGCTGACGGAATGTCCGAATAAGTTTATTATTGCGGCGATGGAACTGAAAGATTTAGCGCGTTATCTGGAAGAAGGCGCGCTTTGTATCGTCGGCAACAGGACAGATGCCCAGCTCCTTGCCTTGAAAAATAATGTTCCTTTGCTTATTTCCGGAGGCCCGGGACCTACGGAAGAGGTCGTGGCGCTGGCCAAGAGCCTGAATTCGGTGATTATCATTTCCCCGTATGACACCTTCGTAGTTACGACGATGATCAACCGGGCGCTTTTTGACAGGCTCATCGGCAAGGAACTATTGCTCATTGAAGATATCATGGTCAAGGATGCGAAGGTTCTGGAAGACAGTGCTACGATCGGAGACTGGTATAAGCTTTCGCAAAAGACCGGACACAGCCGCTTCCCGGTCATCGATAACCAGCACAACCTGCTCGGCACTGTGACCGCGGTCGATGTCGCCGGCGAAGGCGTCGAGGTCAAGATCACCAAAGTCATGAACAGGAATCCGCTGACCGTCGGAAGAGACGATCCGGTTACCCATATCTCCCGCAAAATGGTCTGGGAGGGCTGGGAGATTGCGCCCGTACTTGAAAACGGCAAGTTGATCGGAATCATAAGCTTGCAGGATGTACTCGAGGCTTTTCAGCAGATCCAAAAGCAGCCTCAGTTCGGCGAGACCGTGGATAATCTGGTTTTAAGCGGCTTTGGTTATGTGGAAGAGTCTGAATACCTGACCATTCGGGGCGAAATCACGCAGTTTATGGTAAATGAATTTGGTTCAGCCAGCTGCGGTGTTCTGGTAACCCTGATGAATACGGCGGGTTACATTGCGCTCCGAAAAAAATACCGCTTGGATGCGATCACGGAAAATTTCAGCTTTTATCAATTCCATCCGGTTCCGGCCGGAACAGTCGTCAGCATTTCGGCCAGACTGTTGCTAGTAACAAAAAAGAACTGCAATATTGAGATTGAAGTTTTCAATGATAACGGAGTCCTGGCTAAAGGGATGATGACAGCCCGGATGGGGGATAAAAGATAGGCTATGTTCACACATCTTCATGTTCATACCGAATACAGTCTTCTGGACGGCGCGGCCAGAATCAATGACCTTGTACATTCTGCTGCTGAGCTGGAAATGCCGGCGCTTGCGATCACTGATCACGGCGTGATGTACGGCGTGCTGGATTTTTATAAAGCCTGTGGCAAACAGGGAATCAAGCCTATCATCGGCTGTGAGATCTATATGGCTCCCGGAAAAAGAACGGAACGGGTCCTCGGCAAAGATGACAAGAACTATCATCTGGTTCTTCTTGCCGAAACGAACGAGGGCTATCAGAACCTGGTGAAAATTGTTTCGCAGGCCAACGTGGACGGTTTTTATTACAAACCTAGGGCCGACAAGGAGCTTTTACAGCAGCACAGTAAAGGTTTGATTGCATTGAGCGCCTGTCTGGGCGGGGAGATCCCGGAGTACCTGATGCAGGACAATCCGGCCAGAGCCAGAGCGGCCGCGATGGAGTATCTTGATATTTTCGGTCCGGAACACTTTTATCTGGAGTTGCAGGATCATGGCATCACCGATCAGAGAAAGGTCAACGCCGGCCTCTGGGACCTGCACCGGGAGACGCGGATTCCGCTGCTTGCGACCAACGATGTCCATTATATTCGGAAAGAAGATGCGTCGGTTCAGGATATCCTGCTGTGCATCCAGACCGGAAAGACGCTGGCTGACAGCTCCAGGATGAGCTTTGAGGGCAGGGAGTATTATCTGAAAAGCAAGCAGGAGATGAATTTGCTTTTTGGGGAGACGCCCGAGGTTTTACGCCAGACGAATGAGATTGCGGAGCGCTGCAACGTCAGCTTTTCGTTTGGCCAGCATTATCTGCCGGTCTACGAGGTTCCGGAAGGCTGCACCCTGGACGAGTACCTGCGGGAATTATGCTGGAAGGCGTTCCCGGTATTCTACCCGGAGGAAACGCCGGAACAGCGCGAGCGGCTGGAATATGAGCTTGGGATTATTACCCAGACTGGTTTTTCCGGGTATTTTTTGATTGTGTCCGATTTCTGCCGGTATGCCCGGGAGCATGATGTTGCAGTCGGTCCGGGGCGTGGTTCAGCAGCTGCGAGTATGGTTGCGTACTTGCTTGGCATCACCTCCGTGGAGCCACTGCGCCATGATCTTCTTTTTGAACGTTTTTTAAATCCGGAAAGGATATCCATGCCGGATATTGATATCGACTTTGACCCGGAAGGCCGGGAAAAAGTCATCAAATATGTAACAGAAAAGTATGGGGAAGAGAAGGTTTGCCAGATCATTACGTTTGGTACCATGGGTGCCAAGGGCGTGCTGAGGGATGTCGGAAGAGTCCTGAATATACCGCTCAGCAAAGTCGATAAAGTCGCCAAAGCGGTACCGTATGAATTGGGCATGACGCTGGAAAGAGCGCTGGCCGTTTCTCCTGAATTGCAGAAAATGGTTAGGGAAGAAGAGGAAATCAAAAAGTTGTATGAGATTTCCAAGTCCCTGGAGGGGATGCCGCGGCATGCTTCCACGCATGCTGCCGGCGTCGTGATTGCCAGGGACGAATTGACCAGTTACCTTCCACTTCAGAAAACCTCCGACGGGCTCTTGATGACGCAGTTTCCGATGAAAACGGTTGAGGAGATCGGACTGCTGAAGATGGATTTCCTGGGTCTGCGGAACCTGACGATCCTGACCAAAGCGCTTGCAAATATTGAACAGGCCCGCGATATCCGGCTTGACCTGAACCATTTGCCGCTCGACGACCAAGCGACGTATCAGCTGCTTTCCGAAGGGAACAGTACAGGTGTATTTCAGCTGGAAAGCGGTGGCATGCGGGCCATCTTAAAAGATTTGAAGCCCAATTGTTTTGAAGATATTATTGCGGTAAACGCGCTGTACCGGCCCGGTCCGATGGAACAGATTCCGGAGTTCGTGCGCCGGAAGCATGGCGGGCTGATCAAAGTCCTGCATTCAAAAATAGAAGAGATTTTAAGACCGACCTACGGGATTATCGTCTACCAGGAACAGGTCATGCAGATAGCTCAGAATCTTGGCGGATACTCTCTTGGACGAGCAGATCTTCTGCGCAGGGCCATGGGAAAAAAAGACAAGAAGATCATGGCCGAAGAAAAGCAGAATTTTATCTACGGCCTGCAGGACAGCGGCGGTGAATGGATTGTGCCGGGAGCGCTCCGTCTGGGTATAGGTGAAAAGGAAGCTGAAGAGATTTTTGATCTGATGGCCAAATTTGCCGAGTACGGATTCAATAAGGGGCATGCCACGGCTTATGCGATGATCTCATATCAGACAGCGTATCTGAAGGCGAATTATCCGCTCGAATACACTGCAGCGCTGCTGAGTTCCGTAATCGGCGCATCAGATAAAGTCACTTTTTACATTCAGGAAGCCAGGAGCAGCGGCATTGAGATTCTGCCGCCCGATGTCCAGTACAGTTACCGGGATTTTACCATAGAACACGGAGCGATACGTTTCGGGCTCGAGGCGATCCGCAATGTCGGGACACAGGTGGTTGACAGGATCATCGCCGAAAGAGCTAACGGCCCGTTTGCGTCGTTTTATGACTTTATTGTACGCATGGATGCTAAAGTTCTAAACAAACGAACCCTTGAAAGTCTGATTAAGGCCGGCGCGTTTCAGTCACTGTGCAGCCGCGCTCAGGCTATGAAAGTCCTGGATCAGGCCCTGGAGCTGGCCCAGAACCGGCAAAAGGACAACGAATCCGGCCAGATGTCTTTGTTTGATCTCGACCAGGACCTCGATGAAGGGTTGCGTATGCCTGAAATACCGGAATTCAGCGAGAGCGAGATCCTAAAGATGGAGAGGGAGTATATCGGTATTTATCTCACAGCCCATCCGCTTTATTCCGTGAATGACCTATTAAGGAAAATCACGAGTTCAGAAATTGCGGCCTGTCTCGAAAGTGCGGAAGAAAAAAAGGTCATTCTGGGTGGGATAATAAATTCTTATCGGCAAACAATAACGAAAAAAGGGGAAATGATGGCTACCTTCTTACTGGAGGATCTGACCGGAACGATTGAGGTTCTGGTATTCCCCAGATTGTTTCCGGAAGTTGTCAGGATGGACAACGACCATATTGTGGTTGTTCACGGTCGTTATTATGTGAATGAAGATGAAAAGAAAATATTTGCTGAAAAAGTTCTGCCGATCGAGGAATGCAGCGTCAAACCGGATAAATTGTTTCTGAAGATTCCAAGCAATCAGGATACGGAACTGACCGATAAGATCCTGGCAATCCTTGGGGCATTTCGCGGAACGCATCCTGTCTATTTCTTTTGCCAGGATAATAAGAAGACCTTTGAGATAAGTCCAAATTATTTTGTCAGGCCATCTGAAGAGCTTGACAGGGCGCTTATTGCGCTTTTGGGAAATGATCAGGTAAGATGGCAATAAAAATTTGTTGGAAGAGGCAGGATATTGTTACTTTGGGGCGAATCCCATAAATAGATTTTATGACGCTGAGATATTTTCTGAACTGAAGGAGATTTTTTGTGCGAACTGCGATATACCCGGGGACATTCGATCCAGTAACCAATGGGCACCTTGATATCCTGCATAGAGCTATTTACCTTTTTGACCGTGTCATTGTGGCGGTAGCTTCCGAAAGTAACAAACAGACGCTTTTTTCATTGGAAGAAAGGCAGGAACTGTTGAGATGCGAAACCAGCGATATGAAAAATGTTGAAGTCAAGTCTTTTGGCGGTCTGACTGTGGATTTTGCGCGTGAATGCGGAGCTGTTGCGCTGATCAGAGGCTTGCGGGCCATGACGGATTTCGAATACGAATTTCAGCTGGCTTTGATGAATAAAAAGCTGGCTCCCGACATCGAGACCGTCTTTTTAATGACAAAAAGCGAGTATTCGTTCATCAGTTCCAGCTCGATCAAATCGGCGGCAAGTCTGAAAGGAGATGTTTCAGGATTAGTTCCGCCAAATGTGGAGAAAGCAATGATTCAAAAGTATAATAAGATGGTCTAAATGCTTATTGGAGGATAGAATATGTGGACAGTCATTTATATAGCACCAAATAAAGCAGTCGCTGAAAAATATCAAAAAGCATTTGCAGACGAAGGTATTTTAGTCCAGCTAAAAGCAGTAGGTTCCCAAGAATCCGTCGACGTAAGCGTCGAAATACTCGTGCCGGAGTCGGAGGCTGAGGAAGCCAACGAGATCCTGACCGGTATTATGCGTTCATAATCCAAGTTGTCTTTATCGGAGTAAAAAATAATATGAAAATGGCCGTAAAAAAAGTGGCAATGTACTTGCGTTTTTGACGCTGATATTATAAAATAGCAAAAGTAAGGCGTGCCGAAGTGGCGGAATTGGCAGACGCGTCGGTCTCAAAAACCGATATCTGTGAGGATGTGCCGGTTCGACCCCGGCCTTCGGCACCATGAAATTTAAAGGCTTTTGGGCCTTTTTATTTTTTGCCCAAATGTATTGAAATTTATATTTGTACAGATTTTTTTAGGCAGATAACACAAGAAGAGGGCGATATTATTTCATCCTCTTCTTTGCATTATTATTTGGACTTTTGATCATCCCTATTTAGATGGAAAATCAGTGTAAAAGAAGGATTTTAGTATATGACTGTAAAATATATGCTAAATTAGCAAAAGATTCTTGTTAATGTATAAAACAAGGTATATAGGAGGAAAATCATGGATTTTATTGATGAATTGATATGAGGGGAAACGAACAAAGGCAACTGTTGATAAATTTAAGGAAATAGTAAAAAAATCATACAACCAATTTCTAAATGAGATAGTTAATGATCGGCTAAAAGCTGCGATGGGTGATTCAGAAAAGGTTGAACAAGAACCACAGGAGGCAGCAACTACTGTACAGAAGGATCAGGAATTAAAAAATAAAATAGAGACAACACAAGAAGAGTTAGAATATTATTATGCAGTAAAAAGTGTTTTGAATCCGGCAGTTAATTCATCAAGGATATTCTTTAGAGATACCGAATCATATTTTGGTATTCTATTGGATGATAATAAACTAAAGTGGATATGTAGATTAGGCTTAAATGCACAGCAGAAATATTTATACATTCCTGATGAGAATAAACACCCGATTCGAATTCAAATATCGGACGTTGATGATATCTATAACTATCAAACACAGCTGATAGAATCAGTAAAAAGATACCTATCGTAAGAGTATATATAGGAAGAGCATGATCAATCATGCTCAGATTACTGACGAACCCCATGATTAAAAATTAATGGGGTTCGTTTTTGTTTTATTTAAGCATACGAAAGAATATTCTTGTCAGAATAAAGTAAACACATTTAAAAGGCTCAGATTTTATTTCATGAGCCTTTACTATTTGTATAAATTAACATATATCATACATAATAGAATAATGTATTAAAGAAAAGTTTAATTAATTTGCTTGTATATATATGGAAAGTAGGTTAAAATAAATGTACAAGAAATATCGATTAGAACGGAGGGGAAGAGAGGTGGCGAGTGCAAAAACAGCAGTTCTTAATACGACAAAAAAATCTGGAAGATTTGATATTCTACGCGAATCACTATCTTTGTCCCTTGATAGAAAAACTGCAAGAGCTATACACAAGGCAAAGAAAGATGCGCAAAAAGAGGGGAATATGGTTTCTCTGCGTAGTTTGATAAAATAAATGTACGAAGTCGTACTTGTTAAGGATGTAGAAAAGTACCTGAAAAGTTGCCCCAGTAAAATGCGAGAGCGTTTTTTGAGGCAACTTTCTACTTTAGAGGAATCTCCAAGAACTCATGGTGACATGCTGGTTGGTGAATTTCATGGATTATACCGGATGAAACTTTTTTATAATGGGGTTCAGTATCGGGCGATTTATGATATTCAGGAAGAAAAAGTAAGAGTATTAGTGCTTTTTATTGGCAAGCGAGAACAGGTATATGAAAAAGCAAAACGAAAGAAAATTGCTAAAAAATAGTTAATGATATGGATAAAATAATAAATTTCTTGGACAGATTTCTATAGAAAAGCAAAAAAAGAGAGCCATAAACAGCCAAATGACTTTTAAAGAAATACAGCGTTATCAAGGGCAAAACAACATTGTACAACTTGGTAAAAATGCCTTGAACACACTCAAAAACCGATATCTGTGAGGATGTGCCGGTTCGACCCCGGCCTTCGGCACCAAGTAAACGCTTAAAATATAGAAGGCCTATGAACGGCGAAAGATATAACATCAAAGCCCCGAGGGAGTAAGATCCTTCGGGGCTTTCGCTGCCAAGACTGGATGATTTAGATACGACCGTTAATGTATTCAAAGGTTTTCTTAACCATGCTACCTCCAACAGAGCCATTTTGTCTTGCGGAGGTGTCTGGACCTAAGTTAACATTAAGCTCGCTGGCAACGCTTTGTTTGTTAACCGGCAATTTATACTTAGCCATTAGATATTCCTCCTTTTTGTTTATTTATCTGTAGTATCTGCATATAGGAATAAAATACACAGGTAGTTTATTTTAATTCAGTAAATTTTTAACATTTAGACCAGGGAGTGTTCAAGGATTGTTCTCGGTCTGTTGTTTTGTTTTGGCTGCATCCCATGAGGGGGATTGTCGAAAGAAGCTTATTATTTTTTGCAAGTCGTATATATAATGAATTGTATATACCTGTATAAAATCAAGGATTTTAGCCAAATTTTGAGTTTTGGGGCAGGAAATGAAATCTTCATAGCGAAGTAATAAAACCGGAAAGGGGGGATTGAAATGGAAAATCAATTTGCTGAACTGTATCATGACTTTGAGATGTATCAACACTGCCAGCTTATCTTTTCAGAACAGGCTCCGGATGGCGTAAAAATCCAGCAAATCTCTTATGATACGTTTAAACCGATTAAAGATGATAACGGGATATTATACTTCCCAATGAACGAACTCGGTTTCGGGTATTTTATCACCAATAATTTTAATATTGTGAAAATGCCTTCCAAACAAAAAAAAGTAATGTATAGGATTGAAAAAGATGGAGAAGAATACTTTTCCATTTATTTATTTGGTCCAAAGAAGTAATTACGTGCCTTTCCGTAACCCTCACAATTACTTTAAGTTTTTTGAGTTCTATTGCCATAAAGAATTTAGAAAACTGCAAGTAAATTGGCAGGTTTTACATTGTTTCAGTGTAAAACGGTTACATACTAAAAGGTAGAACAAATTTGCAATCGACAATTTACGAATACGGGTGTTTATGATTCGGATCTGAGTCTAAACACCCGTATTTGCTGTTCATCGGACAATGATGGATTGAGGGACGATGGATGTAATCAAATGGTTCTTATGGTATTCTTAACATAGATGTCGGTATAAGGTAGTGAAGAAAGACGAAAAGGTTTCGAGCAGCGAAAGTACTGCCGGAGGTGGGAATTCAGCCGGTCAAAGCGGAAGCAGTTCTCAAATTAATTCTGAAGCGACAAAAGTGCTGCTGCGTACTGTTTACAGCCAATTAGGGACCGTCTATGCAAATGTAAAAACAGTGCAGGAAAAGCAAATTGTCGGATCCATGATGACGGTTGTCAATAATCTGATCCAAAATCCTTCCTCGCCTTATCGCGATCAAGCCGGCAGGGTCATCGCAGAATACAACAAGCTTACCGCGGAAGAAAAAAAAGTGATCTAAAGCTTGCGATGCTGACCTATATGGACACCGATATCGCTTTGAAATTAAAGGAGTTATTCGGATTATAAAAAAACAACGATGCAAGCATTAAATAAGCTGGAAATTGAGTATTAAATATGTATTGAAGTTGATATCAAACGTGAATTTGTGGTATTATTAATTTTAATTGTCTTATTATTCTTTCTTTAGGAGGTCTCGTGTGCAGAGTGCAAGGGTTACCATTTTTGCCGGTCACTATGGCAGCGGCAAGACGAGTGTTGCTGTAAACTACGCCTTGTGGCTGAAAAAAAGTCATCAGAAAGTCACCATTGCCGATCTGGATATTGTTAACCCTTATTTCAGAACGAAAGATAGCGCGCAGATGTTGAAACGGTCAGGGATTAAGCTGATTTCCTCGGATTATGCAAACTCAAATGTTGATATTCCTGCTATTCCGGGAGAGATCAATGCGATATTTGACGAAGGTGATTCCTATGCGGTGATTGACGTTGGCGGAGACGACAGAGGCGCCTATGCTCTCGGCCGCTATTACGAACAGCTCCACCGTACAGATGCTGCTGCCTACATTGTTGTAAATATGTACCGGCCTTTAAGCCGCGATGCCGAAGCAACGATTAAAATTAAATACGAAATTGAAGCGGCAGCGCGAATCAAATTTTCCGGAATTATTAATAATTCTAACCTGGGTAATGCTACTACCGCCTCCGATGTCATGAATTCGCTTCCTTACGCAGAGCAAATCTCTGAAAGGACGGGACTGCCGATTGTGATGACAACCGTGCAGAGAAGTCTGGCAGCGGAACTGGCAAGTAATATTCAAAATATATTTCCAATAGATTTGGAGGAGTATGAATGGCAAAAGTGACGAAACTAACAATCGAGGCAGACAGATGCAAAGGCTGCTCTCTTTGTGTAAACGCTTGTCCTAAGAAGTTGCTCAGACTTTCGCCCGAAACCCTTAACAGCAAAGGATTTCATCCTGCGGAAATGACAGATCAGCAAGCGTGCACGGCCTGTGGATTCTGCGCGATCATGTGTCCGGATGTTTGTATTCAGATTGAAAAAGAGGTGAATTAAAGAAAATGGCGGAGAAAGTATTAATGAAGGGAAATGAAGCAATTGCCGAAGCCGCAATTATGGCCGGCTGCCGTCATTTCTTTGGTTATCCGATAACGCCTCAGACCGAGGTTGCAGCTTATATGGCCAAACGTATGCCGAAAATGGGGGGAACCTATTTGCAGGCGGAAAGTGAAATAGCAGCCATCAACATGGTTTACGGAGCGTCCTCAGCGGGAGTCCGAGCGATGACATCTTCATCGAGCCCGGGAATTTCCCTGAAAAGCGAAGGCTTATCCTATATGGCAGGAAGCGATCTGCCTGCAGTGCTGGTCAACATTCAGCGCGGCGGTCCTGGACTTGGCGGAATCCGTCCGTCCCAGTCCGACTATTTCCAGGCAACACGTTCTTCCGGTCACGGAGACTTTCATATGATTGTGCTCGCACCGAATAACGTTCAGGAAATGTTCGACCTGACGATAGAAGCTTTTGAACTGGCTGACCAGTACCGGATGACCGCGATGATTTTAGGCGACGGGATGCTCGGACAGGTGATGGAGCCTGTGGACATCAGCCGCGGCGAAGCGGCGTCGAACGTTACCAAGGATTGGGCGCTGACTGGAACAAAAGGTCAGAGAAAAAGAAATGTCATTAATTCGCTTTATCTCGAAGCCGAAGAGCTCGAGATGCTTAACTTGAAACGTTTTGAAAAATACGCGGAAGTTGAGAAAATTGCCAGAACGGACAATTACCTGACCGAGGATGCGGAAGTAATTATCGTCGCTTATGGTATCTGCGCCAGAATAGCCCGAAATGCGATTAACGAAGCCCGTAAAAAAGGCATAAAAGCAGGGTTGATTCGTCCGGTTACTTTATGGCCGTTCCCGAAAAACCAGCTGAAAGCCGCAGCGGAAAAAGCAAAGGCTTTTGTGGTGGTTGAAATGAGTATGGGACAAATGATCCAGGATGTGGAGCTGAGCATCCGCTGCAGCCGCCCGGTGCATCTCTGCAGCCGTACCGGCGGGATGGTTCCGACTCCAGAAGCCGTCTTGGAAGCAATAGAAAACGCTGCGCAGGCGGAAAGGAGTTAATTATGGAAATCGTTTTTCAAAGACCGAAAGCACTTTCAGATGTATCCAGTCACTATTGTCCCGGCTGTACCCATGGGATTATTCACAGGCTGGTGGCAGAAGTTCTGGACGAACTTGATCTTACCGGAAAAACAGTCGGTGTCGCCCCTGTTGGCTGCGCTGTACTTGCTTATAACTATTTTGAATGTGATATGGCGCAGGCAGCGCACGGCCGGGCTCCGGCAGTTGCGACAGGCCTTAAGCGCGCCAATCCGTCCAATATCGTATTTACGTACCAGGGGGACGGAGACCTGGCAGCTATTGGGACGGCTGAGACCGTTCATGCAGCAGCCCGAGGTGAAAACATTACCATTATCTTTGTCAACAATGCCATTTATGGCATGACCGGCGGACAGATGGCTCCTACGACCATCCCGGGCCAAATCACGCAGACCTCTCCTTACGGGAGGGATCCGAAGTATGCAGGCTTCCCCCTGAAAGTCTGCGAAACGCTTTCCACGATTGACGGGACGGCCTATGCGGAGCGGGTGTCCGTAGACAGTGTAAAAAATGTGATCAACGCCAAGAAGGCGATCAAAAAAGCTTTCGAATATCAAATCGCCGGGAAAGGCTTTACGATTGTCGAGGTTCTGTCGACCTGCTCGACCAACTGGGGGCTAGAGCCTGTTGAAGCGCTCACCTGGCTGCGCGAGAACCTGATTCCTTACTACCCGCTGGGTGTCTATAAGGATAAGGAGGTTTTCTAATGAGCACGACACTTGAACTTATGATTGCAGGGTTTGGCGGACAGGGTGTGCTGTTTGCCGGCAAAATTCTCGTCTATGCCGGGCTGCTCACGGGCAAGGAAGTCAGCTGGCTTCCGTCCTATGGGCCGGAAATGCGCGGCGGCACAGCTAATATCAACGTGATTGTTAGCGATACACCGATCGGATCACCGATTATTACCTATCCCGGGATGTTGGTTGCGATGAACCAGCCGTCCCTCGAAAAATTTGAAAGTGATGTCCAGAAAAACGGGACAATCATCATTGATTCCTCCCTGATCCCGATTCAGGTACAGCGTCCCGATGTTCAGACCTTTTATATACCGGCCACGAAGCTGGCTGAAGACGCTGGTCTGAAAGGACTCGCGAATATGGTCATGGTTGGGAAAATTGCCAAAGAAGCCGGCATTTTTGATTTGGAGATGCTGAATAAAGCAGTATCCAAGTCGATTCCGGAGAGGAAGAAAGATCTTCTGGCATCCAATATCAAAGCGATAGAAATCGGGTATAAATTTAACTAAAGTCGTAGCGTCTTAACTTAAGTAGTAGCGTTTTGACTTAAGTATTTTAAAAAAGTCTTGTAAAAGTATTGCCGTATTGTATTACAGCATAGTATTATAATACTATTGAAACATAGTGTTATAGTATAGTAGTATGATTCGGCAATTATTTTAGTATAGCAGGAAGGTTCTAAACGCTTTCTGCTATACATAAGTGCAGCTAAGGCTGTAGCCTTAGCCAAGGCTTGGCTTCAGCCAAGTTTACTTAAAACAGGAAAATTATAAGGAGGTGCCATTAACTTGACTGATCAACTAAAGGATATGGGCGCACGTTTATTGATGCTGCGCGAGTCAACGGGCTTCACGCCGGAAAGGATTGCTGAGATACTCGATGTTCCGGTTGCGGATTATCTTCAATATGAAACAGGGGAAAAAGATTTTTCGTTTAGTTTTCTGTACAATGTTGCAGGTATTTTAGGGGTTGACGTACTGGATATCATCAGCGGTGAGTCACCGAAGCTATCCACCTGTTGCGTGGTCAGAGCCGGCGGCGGGTATGAGATCAACCGCCGAAAAGCTTACGATTACAAGCACCTGGCCTTCACCTTCCGCAATAAGAAAGCTGAACCGTTTATGGTGACAGTAGAACCGAACAATGCAATACCGGAACGTCATTCCCATGACGGGCAAGAATTCAATTACCTGGTTTCAGGATCCATGGACTTTTTTATCGGTGAGATGGTTTACGAACTCGGTGAGGGTGACAGCGTTTACTTCGATTCGTCCGTTCCCCACGCGATGAAGGCCCATGGCGATGCTCCGGCAAAATTCCTGGCCATCGTCATGAAATAAAGGAGGACGCGCACATGATCATGTATGAGAAGTATATTGGCAGACACCGGGACGACTATGTCACGCTGGAAGATTTATATAAGAATTTTAAGGTGACCTGTCCGGATGATTTTAACTTTGCCTACGATGTCCTTGATAAACTGGCTGAGGAGAAACCCGATCAGCTGGCGATGCTCTGGGTAAGCAATAATGGTGAAGAAAAAAGAATTACGTTTGCTGAAATGAAACGCTGGTCTGATAAGACGGCGAATTATTTTAAGTCACTTGGCATTAAAAAAGGAGATCTTGTCCTACTGGTTTTAAAAAGAAGCTATTTGTTCTGGTATGCGATGATGGCCCTGCATAAAATTGGCGCAGTGGCCGTTCAAGCAACGAACCTGCTGACGGCTAAAGATTATATCTATCGCTGCCAGGCGGCAGGTATCAAGATGGCCGTGATTACCGCAGACGGTGATTGTACCCGGCATTTTGACGAGGCTGCTCCAGAATGTAAAACGGTTCAGATGAAAGCGGTGACCAAACATAAGGATGCAGGAGAGGGCTGGCTCGATTTTGAAGCCGGGATTGAAGCTGCGTCTGACAAATGGGAACGCCCTACCGGCGAAGAAGCGACCAAAGTCACGGATATGCTGATTATGGCCTTTTCCTCCGGAACGACCGGCTATCCCAAGATGGTCTCGCATGATCATGCTTATCCCTTAGGACATATTATGACGGGCATTTTTTGGCACAGAGTAGAGCCTGGCGGCCTTCATTTCACAATTTCCGACACTGGCTGGCTGAAATCCCTCTGGGGCAAAATGTATGGCCAGTGGTTAGGTGAATCAGCGGTTTTTACTTATGACTTTGATACATTCAACGGTGCGGATATTTTGCAGAAACTGGAGAAATACCAGATAACCACTTTCTGTGCACCGCCGACCATGTACCGCTTTATGCTGCGGGAAGATGTCAAGAGCTACAATTTGTTGGCGCTGAAACACTGCTGCACCGCAGGAGAGGCCTTAAATCCGGAAGTGTTCAATCAATGGCGGCAGGCTACCGGATTGCGTATCTTTGAAGGCTTTGGGCAGTCGGAGACAACCGTCTGCTGCTCAATCCTGTACCCATGGGTGCAGCCGCGACCCGGTTCGATGGGGATGCCTACACCCGGTTATCAGATGGTTGTTGCGGATGAAGACGGCAAAGAGGTTGACCCTGGTGTGACCGGGGAAATCTGCATCAAAGCTCCGGATTACGCGACCAAGACGAAAGGTCTTTTCATGGGCTATTACCGGGACGAAGTGAATACGCAGCGTTCCTGGCATGACGGCCTGTATCATACCGGTGATCTGGCCTACCGTGATGAGCTTGGTTTCTTGTGGTATATCGGCAGGAATGACGACATTATTAAATCATCCGGTTACCGCATCGGGCCTTTTGAAGTCGAGTCGGCGCTCGCAGAGCATCCTGCTGTTCTGGAATCAGCGGTAACGGGTGTTCCGGATCCTATCAGAGGATTTAATGTCAAGGCGACGATCGTACTGAACAAAGGTTACGAACCTTCGGAAGACATGATTAAGGAATTGCAGGATCATGTCAAAAAGGTAACCGCACCCTATAAATATCCGAGGGTAATTGAGTTTGTGACCGAGCTTCCCAAAACCATCAGCGGCAAAATCCGCAGGGTTGAAATCAGGGAAAAGGATTCGCGGTCCGAATAAACGTACAGGATAATTGACATAAGAAAGAGGATGCAGTTTTTGCTGTGTCCTCTTTCTATTTCCACTATGTGCCTGATCCTATATATTTCGGCTGATTACTCTAAGTTATTGTGGACTTATATATCACTGTTTGCAGTTATTGTATAAAAATAGGACTAATGGCCTATATAATATTTGGGTCCGTTGTCATATCCTAAATTTAAATATAATGTTTAATAATGGAAGAGTGAAAGGAAAAGAAGATGGAAGCTGTCGAATTTGGTAAAAAAACAGATAATGACGTGTACGTTGCCAAAGAATGCAAAATAACAGGAAAAATAAACTCCAGAACCAATGTGATAATTGATGGGGAGCTTGAAGGAACAATTGAAACAAAAGCAGATCTGCTTGTGGGTCCGCATGGAAAAGTAGAAGCGGAAATTTTTGCTGTAAACGCCCGGATACAGGGAGAAGTACATGGGAATATTACAGCTGAGAACTTATTGGTAATAGCTTCAACTGCCGTAGTCTATGGCGATATAAAAACAAAAGGGCTTCAGATTGAACAGGGTGCAAGGTTCATAGGGAAGAGTCAGAACCATGACCAAGCAGATGGCATAACTGTACTGGAATCCAACCCTGAGACTGAATATGTGAGCGAGCCTTCTGACGATCTTAAATCCATAGAAGAAAAAAAGAAAAAGTCAAAACTTTCCTTTAAGCCTATTGTCTATAACAGGATGCCTTAGAGAGGCGGGAACTGTCTGCCCTCGGAGGTCAATGCCAATATCCGGGAGATCTCCGATACTTTTCAGAGAAAAGCAGATGAAGGATCGAAATCAATGATGCAGCGGACAAAGAAGTATGAATGACTGAAATCAGCGGATATTAAACGGCTTGCAGTAATGCAGCCGTTTATTTTTCTGTGCTGTGTACTTGTTGTACTTGATTCTAGAAAAGGTTATGATATAGAAAGGTATATTCAAAGGAATTGTTTTGACGAATGATTCCGAGGGAGATTCTGAAGAAACGGTTCTTGAAAGGAGTATTACAATGCCCCGGATGCTGATCTTAGACGGTAACAGTCTTATAAATAGAGCTTTCTATGCGCTTCCGCCGCTTACTTCCAACGAAGGGCTTCCGACGAATGCTGTACACGGTTTTTTAACCATGCTGTTCAGGCTACAGAAAGAGCAGAAGCCAGATTATTGGGTCGTAGCTTTTGACAAGACGAAAGCAACGGTCCGCATCGAGCAGTTTGCAGGCTACAAAGCTCACCGGAAAGAGACACCGGAGACTTTGCGGCCGCAGTTTAATTATCTTAAAGAAATTTTGCGGGTGATGGCCGTTCCGATCCTGGAACTGGAAGGTTACGAAGCGGATGATATCATAGCGACAGTAAATGATCTGGCGATTGCCCAGCAAATAGAAGTTTTAATCTTTACCGGAGACAGGGACGCTCTTCAGCTGATTTCACCGCATAGCTCTGTGCTGCTGACAATGAAAGGGATTTCGGAAGTTGAATGTTACAACGAACAACGGCTGGAAGAAAGATATCTGCTGAAGCCTGCTCAGATTATCGATCTGAAAGGCCTGATGGGGGACGTTTCGGACAACATCCCCGGGATTCCCGGTGTGGGGGAAAAGACAGCACTGAAACTGCTTCACGAATATGGGTCCGTCGAAAATGTGCTGCAGAATAAGGATGAAGTCAAAGGCAATAAATTAAAGGAACTGCTGAATCAATACGCTGATCAGGCACTCTTAAGCAAAAAGCTCGCAGCAATGATTCACGATGTGCCGGTTGCGTTTTCTCTTGACGACTTAAGATGGGCGGAGCCGGACAAAGATGCCTGCAAAAAGATCCTTCATGGCTACAGCTTATATAAAGTCGCGTCGCTGTTTGAACAGAGCCTCGCTGCGGTAACGGGTCCTGAGCAAATCATCGAAAAAGGCAAGAAGCAAAAAGCATCAGGGGCAGAGATCATTGATACTATCCAGCAAGAAAAGAACATGGACGGAGAAGGCTGGCTGGAGCTGCTGAATACCTGGCTTGAGCAGAAACCGGTCCTCGCACTCAGTTATCGTTTTGAGGGCAGGAATATTCATCAGGGGCTCTGGACTGAAATGGGGATCTGCGATGAACATTATACGTATTCGCTAAACCGGTATGCTGCTGCTCCAAGTGTACTGCGTCTCTGGGAAGAAATCCTGGCTGACGACGGTGTCCGCAAAGTGGTGGCAGACAGCAAGGGGGTATATTCACTGCTTCTGAATGAGAATAAGACATTCGCCGGCGTTGATTTGGATTTAAGCCTGGCCGCTTATCTGTTAAACCCGAACCGGTCCAATTATAGCGCTTCCGAATTGCTGGGGGATTATGTGACGGATCTGTTTTCAAATACGCCGGCCCGTGAGGCTGCGTTGCTGCGGAAACTTGCCGCTTCCTATATGGAAAAACTGGCGGAAGACGATCTTGAAAAGCTCTTGCATGAGGTTGAAGAGCCTTTAAGCCTCATATTGGCTAGGATGGAAAAGACCGGAATTGCCCTGGACAAGGCGAAACTCCAGGAATATGGTCAGGAACTTGAGGTTAAGATCGGCCGATTGGAAAGTGAGATTTACAATCTGGCCGGTGAAAACTTTAATATCAATTCGCCGCAGCAGCTTGGCAGGATTCTATTTGAGAGTTTAGGGCTCCCGCCACTCAAAAAAACCAAAACGGGTTATTCAACAGATGCAGAAACGCTGGAAGAATTGCGGACAGAGCACGCTGTCGTGGAAAAACTACTGGAATACCGGCAGCTGGTCAAACTGAATTCCACCTATGTCAAGGGCCTGCTGGCCCAGTGCTGTGACGGCAAAATTCATACCACGTTTCAGCAGACGGTTACAGCTACCGGCAGACTTTCCAGTACCGAACCGAATCTGCAAAACATTCCAATCCGTCTGGAAGAAGGCCGGAGACTTAGGAAGGTTTTCCAGGCAACTCAGGAAGACTGGCTTTTGTTATCCGCGGATTATTCTCAGATCGAATTAAGAATTCTGGCGCATTATTCGAAAGATCCAATACTTTGTGAGTCCTTCCTGGTCGGGGAAGACGTGCACAGGCGTACAGCTGCCGAGGTGTTTGGCGTAGCGCTGAACGAAGTCAATTCAGATATGCGGCGCAAGGCCAAAGCGGTTAACTTTGGTTTAATGTATGGTCTGACGGACTTTGGACTGGCCCGCGATCTGACCATTTCGAGAAAAGAAGCAAAATACTATATCAGCCAGTATTTTGAAAGATACAACGGTGTTCACCGGTATCTCGAGGAGGCTGTCACTGAAGCTAAAGAAAAGGGAGAGGTTCGTACGCTGCTGAACCGGCTGCGGAAAATCCCCGAATTGTCTCATCCAAACAGAATGACGCGGCAGTTTGGCGAACGGATTGCCAAGAATACCCCGATTCAGGGAACCGCGGCTGATATTATGAAAATTGCGATGATCAAAGTAGCGGAAGCGATTGAGGGCCTGCAGGCAGAAATTTTGCTTCAGGTTCACGACGAACTGGTAGTCCAGGTCGAACCGTCAGCGCTTCCCAAGGTCGCAGCAATTGTCAAGAAAGAGATGGAGCAGGCTTTCCCGATTTCTGTTCCATTGCTGGTAGACTGCAAAGTCGGAAGCAACTGGTATGATATGGTCCCTTATCAGGTGGATGCGCTGTTGTTTTAGGAGGTCGATCCGATGCCTGAACTGCCCGAAGTAGAAAGTATCCGGCTGTCCCTGGCTGCAAGGATTCTGGGAAAGACAATTGAAGATGTCGAAGTCCGATGGCCTCCGGCAGCAGTTTCTCTGGCGGATGAGGATTTCAGCGCTTTGGCCAGGAACCGGACGATTGAAAGCCTTGACAGACGCGGCAAGTATCTGCTCATGAACCTGAGTCACGGCCTTACGATGATCATTCATTTCAGGATGACCGGACGTTTGATCTATTATCCTGAGCAGCACGAGCCAAATAAACATACGCATGTTGTGTTTAGGCTCGATCAGGGGGAGCTTCATTACTCCGATATCCGTAAATTCGGCAGAATACAACTGGTGTCTTTTCAAATGGCCTTTAAGGCTGCCTGCTTGGCTAAACTTGGTCCGGAACCGCTGGACGAGTCATTTACATTTGACCAGCTCGGGATGCGTCTCGCCAGGAAAAAGAGTACGATCAAGGCTGCGCTGCTGGATCAGACCGTCGTAGCCGGTATCGGAAATATTTATGCGGACGAGGCTCTGTTCCGCGCGGGCATTTTGCCGGATAGAAATACGGCTTCGTTAAAGGTGTCGGAGATTATTCTGCTTTACGATGCGATCTGTGAGGTTCTGCAGGAAGGAATCACGGCTGGCGGAACATCATTTCGTGATTATCGTGATGCAGACGGCAAGAAGGGTGCATTTCAGGAAAATCTGATGGTTTACGGACGCAGCGGTCAGGAGTGTAAATATTGCGGAGGTCAATTGGCTAAAATCAAAGTAGCCGGAAGGACAACGGTGTACTGTCCGAACTGCCAGAAATAGATGAAATTTGTTTTGAAGAAGGAATAACTTTTAATGCAGGAAGAAAGAATCCAGGAGGAGTATTTCACAGAAGGATGAGCATACTTTATTGCAATGGACTTGAAATTGAAGTAGCAGGGAGCACTCTGCTGGATCATATAACGCTGCGTTTGGAAAAGGGTCAAAAAGCCGGCCTGGTCGGAGCCAATGGGGCAGGTAAGACAACACTGATAAGGGCTGTCATGGGAGAGATTGCTCATGAAAGCGGAGATATCAACTGGCAGGGTACTGTCGGTTATCTGCCGCAGACGACTGCATCCTCAGCAGAACACGGTACAGTATTTGAACAAATGCTGGCGGAACGTCAGGATATTCTTGATCTGCGGGACAATCTCAGATCCCTGGAAAATAAAATGGCGGAACAGGCCGACGAGAAAACGCTCGAAAGGTACAGTCTGTTTACGGAACAGTATGAAAGGGCGGGCGGTTATGCGCTCGAAGCCAGGATCCGCAAGATCCTGACCGGACTCGGGATGGACCGGCATCAGACGACTGAAGCGAATCATTTAAGCGGTGGTCAGAAAACCCGTCTGGCGCTTGGCAAACTTCTGCTGCGTGATCCGGACGTTCTGATTCTTGACGAGCCTACGAACCATCTCGATATTGAGGCACTGGAATGGCTTGAAAATTACCTGGCCGATTATGCTGGAGCTATGCTTGTCGTTTCCCATGACAGGTATTTCCTGGACAGGGTCGTGGACAGCACCTTCCTGATTGAGGATGGGTTCCTGAAAGCTTACAATGGCAATTATTCGGAGTTTGAACTGCAGCGGAATATTGAAAAAATATCGCTGACCAGAGAAGCGGAACGGATCAATAAAAAAATTGCGGACCTGGAGGAGTATATCCGGCGTCATGGTGCCGGAATCAAAGCTAAACAAGCCCGGGGCAGGGAATCCATGCTGAAAAGAATTACGCCGGTGAATGCGCCGAAAGATTCGAAAAAACTCAGCATAAGCCTCCAGGCCAAAACCCGCTCAGGAGACCGGGTTCTCGAGATAGACGATCTGGCCGTTAAGTACGGGCAGAAAACCATATTTGAACATGTAGGTTTGGAATTGCGCCGGGGTGATAAGATTGCCCTGCTCGGCAGAAACGGGATTGGAAAGACAACGCTGTTAAGAGCTGTTACAGGACAAATCCCGTATAACGGTACGATCCGGACCGGGGCGAATGTCTCCGTCAGCTACTATTCCCAGGAGCATGAGAATATTGGCTTAAGGGAAATTGTCATGGACGAGATCCGTTATTCTTCAACGCTTGACGATCCGGAAATACGCAATGTTTTAGCCCGTTTTGGCTTCCGGGGAGAGGATGTATTCAAACCTGTTGCTGGTTTAAGTGGGGGAGAGAAAAGCAGGCTGGCACTTTGCAAGCTTTTTCTGAATCAGGGGAACCTGCTTTTGCTTGATGAGCCGACCAACCATCTCGATATGGAGACGAGAGAAGTCCTGGAGGAAGTGTTGCAGGATTACAACGGGACAATTTTGACCGTATCCCATGACAGGTACTTTCTGAACCGAATCGTGAATAAGATTGCTTTGCTTACAGTGAATGGTCTGAAGGTATTTGAGGGAGACTACACGGCCTATCGTGAAATGAGCGAGAAGAGTGAAGATGAAGAAAAAGAATCTGCTCAAGCCGCTCAAGATCAGACCTGTAAAAATGAAGAGGTTCAAAAAGCCAGAGATTACAGGGAAGAGTCCAAGAATACCAAACGGATAGAAAAAAAGATCAAGCAAATCGAGGAAAAAATTGCGGAAACAGAATTATTGCTTCAAGAAATTGAGGATAAGCTCGATGCCGCAGCCAGTGATTATGAACTGACATTGTCACTTCACCAGTCGTATGAGAAAGTGCAGATAGAGCTCGATCATCTGATGGAGGAGTGGCTGGCTTACCAGGATTAGTACGAAAAAACTGACAGACCGACGATACAGATGAGCCAGCGCGGTACACCAAAACGAGGTTACAGCCATATATTATCCCGAAGGAAATACTTAAGGGGTAAAAGAATATGGGAATGGCAATGATCCTTGCTTTGGCTTTGAGTCTTGACGGTTTAGGGGTAGGGATGGCCTACGGTCTGAAGAGGATTCGGATACCGCTCAGTTCCATGATGATCATTGGTTTTTGTACGACACTCGCCATGACGGTTTCCATGTACTGCGGCCATCTGATCACGTCTCAACTTACGGTGATCCATCCCGGTATCTTGGGGGCAGTCGTTCTTATTGCAATCGGCTCGTATCAATTGATTCAGACTTTGAAAGGCAGAGCGGAACTTCCCGAAGCTGTACCGGTGATGACAACTGCAGCCGGACAGATAGATGACAATCCATATCGTACTTTGTTCTGCATTAATTTAAATTTCTTCGGCCTGGTCATTCAGGTTTTAAAGACACCGGATGCGGCAGACATTGACGGCTCCGGCGTCATTACACTGAATGAAAGTCTGCTTCTCGGCGTGGCATTGTCTCTGGATGCGTTTGCTTCGGGCGTAGCCGCTGCGCTGACAGGAATTCTCTGGTATGTCATCGGGATGGTGACATTGATGCAGATTCTGATGATCTTTACCGGTCAGGTATTGACAGGCAGACTTCCGGCGAGCGTGCTGGCGAGAGTCAGGTATCTGCCGGGGATCGTCCTGATACTCATCGGGTCATTAAAAATAATTTGAGGTTAAACATGATCAAAATTGGACTTACAGGAGGAATAGCAAGCGGCAAGACGCGTGTTGCCAGTTGGTTTGCGCAGAAGGGCATCCCGGTTTTTGACGCGGATGACGCAGTTCATAGGTTGTATGACGGGCCGTTGATCCCTTTGATCGGCAAAGAGTTTGGATCTGAATGCGTCCGAGATGGGAAGATTGACCGGGCGGAGCTGGGAAAAATCATATTTGCCGATCCTGAGGCCAGGCAAAGGCTTGAGGAACTTGTTCATCCTTTGATCCGGCAGCAGATGCAGGATCAATGCCTGAAGGCAGAAATCCAAAGTGAAAAGCTGATTATCCTGGATATTCCGCTGCTTCTGGAGACGGGATGGGGAAAATTTGTCGACGAGGTTTGGGTCGTTTATGTCCCTGCTGAA
Source organism: Dehalobacter sp. TeCB1 (assembly GCF_001707455.1). Lineage (NCBI taxonomy): Bacteria > Bacillati > Bacillota > Clostridia > Eubacteriales > Desulfitobacteriaceae > Dehalobacter > Dehalobacter sp. TeCB1. Next base: position 46,785 of record NZ_MCHF01000033.1, read on the forward strand.
ATACAAATCACCAGGCTGATGGAACGAAGTGGCTTGACTAGGGAAGAGGCCGAGCGGCGGCTTGCTGCGCAAGTGCCGCTTGAGGACAAAAAAAAGAAAGCCCACCGGGTCATTGATAATTCCGGGGACTGGAGAGAGACTGAAAAACAACTTGAGATGATTTGGAAAGAACTGTTTTCCTGAGATATCCACTCCATAGATTTTTCAGGCAAGGTCTCAGCTTGCCTTGAAGTAGCTTTGTCGTATATAATGTTTCAGAATTAAATCATATCTCCGCTTAGATGAACATACGGATAATCAAAAGATAATAAAAAAATGATGTTATCATTTAAGGGTTAACAAGATATTAGAATATATGAAATAGGATGGGTGCGTTTTGTTTATCGCAAAGAGGAAAATTGTTAAGACCATAGCAATTATTTTTTTATTGTTTATAATTTTGGCTGTATACCAGTCAAATTTTATCGGCAGAATGATGTATCCTTTTCCATACAAGCAGACGGTTGAAAAATATGCCGCCAAGTATGGAACAGATCCTTTGCTAGTGATTGCCGTAATCAGGGAAGAGAGCAGGTTCATCACCAAATCGAAATCATCCAAAGGGGCAGTCGGATTGATGCAGCTGATGCCGGGGACAGCGGAAGAGATAGCTGTCTGGCTCAATGAAGATTACGCAAAGGTTGACTTACTTGATCCGGAAACCAATATTCGTTACGGCACCTGGTACCTTGCTTCTTTGAATAAGGAGTTTTCCGGCAATACGGTTCTTACCCTGGCAGCTTATAACGCCGGGATCGGCAGGGTACAAAGCTGGCTGGATGATTGGCCGAAGGACCCGAATGCGTACCGTATTGAGGAAATTCCAATTACAGAGACCAGGGAATATGTCGAGAAAGTTTACAGAAGTTATGAAAAATATTTGGCCCTTTATGCTACTCAGCATTCTGGAGGGCGAGAATAAATGCTTTTAATTTAGTAATTGTAAGCTGTCTGTCGTTTTTGCTTTTTTGTTTGACTGCAACACTGTGGAGAGAGTCCCAAAAAGCCGAGGTCATATTGCTTTCATTCACTTCAAATACAACAAAAGGCAGGGCCCTGTGTATAATATAGTTCCTGATCTTGGATGATGAAGGAAGAGAAACCAATGCGCAGTTCACCTTTTTTCATACGGACAGGATCCGGGAGAGCCGCAATTTCATAGTACTGATGTAGGAGAAGGTTTTTCTTAGGGGTTACCCTAAAAAATCAAAATTCGGTTAGCACAGCTCCCTCAGAATCAATATCCAGGGTCAGGGCTTCAGAAGGTAAACCATTTTCTTGGAGTACGCCCTTCATCGTCAGGGCTATCTGATCTTCTTTGCCGTGAGGGCAAAAAGCAATCAAGGTCGGTCCGGAACCGCTTAGCGCTGCGCCGTACGCGCCGGCGAGCACGGCAGATTTTAAGGCTTCGGGCATACCGGGGATCAGAGAAGCCCGCTGATTTTGATGGATCCTGTCCTGAGTGGCAATCGCCAATAAATCGTATTCCTCTTTAATAAACGCATCAACTAAAAGGCCAACGCGGGAAGCGTTAAAGATCACATCAGTTCTGGAAACAGAAGCGGGCAGTATCCCACGCGCTTTTTCAGTTTCAACGAGAATATCCGGGATCACGACGACAGCTTTGAATTTTGGAAACTTCGCCAGCGTCCTCGGAATAAGCTTGTTTTCATCCATGACTGTCAGGGTGATGCCGCCGCAAAGAGCAGGCGAGACATTATCCGGATGGCCTTCGATTTCAGAAGCGACTTCAAGCAATTGAAGCCGGTTTAAAGGGTTCCCGGCTACCGCGTTGGCGATAATTAGTCCGCCGACGACGGCAGTGGAGCTGCTTCCGAGTCCACGGGCAGGCGGAACATGGCTTTCCAGGGTGATTTTTAAGGGTCTCGGCTGAAAATCAATTTTCTGCCACAGCTTGCAGGCGGTTTTCCATAAAAGGTTTTTTTCATTTGCAGGAATGTTACTCGTATAGGTGCCTTTAAGGATAATCTCCAGTTTTTCACTTTCTTCAGCCTGGATATAGTTATATAGCCTTAAAGCCAGTCCCATACAGTCAAAACCTGGTCCGAGATTTGCTGAAGTTGCTGGTACTTTTACTTGGAACATCTTTTCCTCCATTTTTTCGGCAGGTAATCTATGAATATGCCTATTTATTCGAATAAATTCTATAACAATTACTGAGGGAAGTAAACAGTCGGTACAACATTCTTAAACCCATTGCTCAAATAATTTCATTCAAGCCTGAATACCCTATATTAGGTCTGGGTGCCACAAGTTCCAGCGTCAAGCGGAGCATGGATGCGGAGCGCGGCTGTTAGCGCCATGGACAGACCGTGTAAAAACTCATCCTTAATTTACAGTTATAAAATTGATTTACCAATAATTGCTCTTGTTGTACTACAAATATAAAAATACAAAGGTCTTTTACCCCAGTACTTCAATCAATT